>JANQPW010000257.1 GCA_028285285.1 Silvanigrellales bacterium | reverse complement strand
CATCGTAGTCGCTCACGTGCCGATTGTATGTAAGCTTCAGGAATTTTGACGTCTACGGGAATTTTTAAGTCCACATCCCTGTGTTGTTCCACTTTGACGCCACCCAAAGTCTTGATCGCCTCATCGAGCATTTGAGTGTACGTTTCCAACCCCACATCATTGACTTTTCCACTTTGGTCGTCACCCATGATGTTCCCGGAGCCCCGCATTTCAAGATCGTGACTGGCCACCACAAAACCACTCCCGAGACCCTGATGTTCTTTGAGGATCTCCAAACGCTTGAACCCGTCATCTTTTTCAGAGGAACCAGGAGACAACAGAAAATGAGCATAACCCCTCGAGGAACGACGGCCCACACGACCTCGGAGCTGATAAAGCTGAGCCAATCCAAAGTGATCGGCATCTTGCACAATGATGGTGTTCACATTGGGCATGTCAATTCCAGATTCAATGATGGTCGTGCACAACAACACATCAAACTTGCCATCGAGAAAGGAGATGATCACCTTGTCCAGTTCCTTCTGCGGCAACTGCCCATGCCCAACCCCAATGCGCAGAGAAGGCAAGAGCTCCAAAAGAAAGTTTCTCACACTCTCCAAGTCTTCCACCCGGTTGTGCACAAAGAAACTCTGCCCTCCGCGGTTCAGTTCCGCCTCCAGGGCGTCTTTCACCACATCTTGATCAAAAGGAGAGACAAATGTTTTGACTGCAAGGCGAGCCTTTGGAGGGGTTGTGAGGAGAGAAAGATCCCGAAGCCCCAGCATGGCGAGCTGCAATGTGCGAGGAATGGGTGTGGCGGTCATGGTGAGAACATCGACCCCATAACTCATGTTTTTGATCTTCTCTTTTTGCAACACCCCAAATCTCTGCTCTTCGTCCACAACCAACAGTCCAAGAGCGCGGAACTGCACATCGGCAGAGAGTATGCGATGGGTGCCAATCAGAATGTCAACACGGCCTTCCTTGAGGGCTTCCAACGTTGCCTTGAGGTTTTTTGTTCCACTGCCCCGATCGAGCAGCGCCACCCTCACACCAAAATCCGCAAATCGCTCAGAAAGCGAGCGTTCGTGCTGGTGTGCCAAAACAGTTGTGGGAACAAGCCACGCCACCTGCTTTCCGTCAAGCACAGCACGGTAGGCAGCCCGCATGGCCACCTCTGTTTTGCCAAACCCCACGTCTCCGCACAAAAGCCGATCCATCGAACCGACGGCCATCATGTCTGCTGCAATTTCCCGTCCTGCTTTGAGTTGATCAGCTGTTTCATCATAAGGAAAGGCGCCCTCGAAAGCCAAGATTTCGTCAGTGTGTTCGCCAAATGCGTGCCCTGGCGAAGTTTCTCTCTTTGCCTGATGCCCCAGCAATTCTCTTGCGATTTTTTCCGCGTCTTTTCTTGCCTTCTCTCGTTTCTTCTCCCACATCTGCGACTTCAATGAGTCGAGCTTCGAATCGTCGTCTGATGCCGATCCAACATAACGCTGCACTAACGCCATCTTGTCGATGGGCACATAGATCTTGTCTTTTTCAGCGTATTCTATGGCTAGAAAATCTCCGGAAGCATCACCGATCTTCACCGTGGCCAAGCCTTTAAACCGACCGACACCATGCTGCATGTGAACCACGAGATCGCCTTCGCGAAACTCGGCAAACTGAGCTTGAAGCAAAATTTCAGCATTGGAGCGAGAGCTGCCTGAAGCAGTTTCTGTTGTGGCTGCCTCTGCGGCCAAGCCACTACCCACACCCGCTGCACCCCCTCGAAGCCATGTTTCCGAAACAACAAGCACCTGGCTTTGCTTCGAGTATAGAAAAGTCGGAACATCTCCAACAAAGAACAACGGTGCGCTTGCAGAGTCATCAACTCGAGGAACCGGATTGCTAGCAAAAAGAGCTTCTGGAAGGCCCGAACTCAGATTTTCTGGCATCTCTAAATTGGGGAAGCCTTGCCTCAGAAAGCCCACAACATCATCGACCGACGATGCACTTCTGAGGCCGACATGCAACTGCCGAACATCGGACTCAGCAGTGCGGTTGGCCAGCAGATCAGAAAGAACACGAGCTCGACCCGAGGCTTTCAAACATTCCTCTGAGCTGAGCCGCTGCTCAACTTGGGAGGAAGGAGCAAAACGACGGGAGGGGAGTTCCTGGCTTTGAAACCGCTCGGAGGAACTCTGCTCCAAGCCAAAGAAATGCCAGGGCCGGAGCTGAAGGCTAGCCAAAAAATCCCAGTCTTGGTTGAGGAGAGCTTTTTTCCAATCGCCGTTGCGCTCAAGTGCCGCAGCCAAGCCCAAAAAAACTTGAGCGTGTGGCGCCTGGAGGTAACCCTTGTGTAAGGCCGTGTCGACGGCTTTTTCATACATTTTCAGGTCGTCGCTCAGCACCTGAAAATGCGACTTTGGCAAGCCGTCCCAGTGCAGCTCCAGCTCACGGGAGTGTCGCTTGGCAATCCGCTGCAGCTCCTCCCAACCGCCACGAAAGTCTGTAGAAAAGAGAGCTGCACACACGTCGTCGATCCCAAGAAAGGGAACAGCGTGCCGAACGTTCTCAAAAAGATCGGCCCGCACCTGCCCAGAAAGACGCTGAGCCAAAGTGAGAGCATTGAGCCGCTCCAAACACTCCTCAAGCGCTTCTCCTTGGGGCCAATGAAACTCACGGCAAGGCAAGATCTCCAACTTTGGCACAACTTCAAAAGACCTCTGGTCACTCGTGCGGAAGTGACGCATTTCTTCAACTTCGTCTCCAAACAGCTCAATGCGCACGGGGTGAGACTGCCCAGGAATCCAAACATCCACTATTCCACCACGAACAGAAAAGTCTCCAACTTCAGAAACTCCCGCAACAGAAAGATAGCCACAGAGCTCAAGATGCGCGATCAGTTTTTCACTCTCACAAGCAACACCAACCTCGAGCTTGAGCGTGTGTGCCTCTAACCACTCTTGGTGGGGAGCAAACCGTGACAAGCCGCGCAAGCTTGTGAAAAGTGTGTCCACAAGCCCACTTTGCAGCTGTCGCCAGCAAGACAATCTCTGTGCAATGACTTTTCGCGCCGATTCAAAGCGAAACACACCACACTGAACAAAACCGGGAAGCAAGACAATCGCACTGCTCGCTGCACGATCTCCCACCATCTTCACGAAAGACTCGTGAGAAGCACGGGCTTCTTCATCGGTGGAGCTCACCACAACCCGAAGACCTTTCTGTGCGTCTGTCGATTTTGAGAAACTGTCAGGAACCAATGAAACTAAGAGAGACAGATCGGTCATTTGGGAGCATCACCTCGCGCCCAACTGAATTCCAGCCTTTGCTCGCGGCTCATCAATTGTTGGAGAGCTTCTTTCACGGGAACATCCTCATACAAAACAGAATAAACCGCGTTCACAATGGGGGTATCCAGCTGGTGTTTGCGAGAGAGACCATAGGCGCTTTGAGTTGTTGTGTAACCTTCAACAACCTGCCCCAAGTCTGCAATGATATCTCGCGCGCGCTCCCCTTTTGCAAGACGCATTCCAAAGGTTCGGTTTCTTGAGAGATCTCCCGTGCAGGTCAGCACCAGGTCTCCCAAACCAGAAAGACCAAGGAAAGTCAGGGGGTCGGCCCCCAGTGCAACTCCCACCTGGGTGATCTCCCCAAGGCCGCGGGTGATCACTGCTGAACGGGCGTTGTGCCCGAGCTTCAGCTCGTCAACCGCACCCGCAACCATAGCGATGACATTTTTAAGAGCTCCCCCCACCTCAACTCCGACAACATCGTGGGAACCGTAAACCCGAAAGTTGGGGCGATGGAGGCGCTCAGCACAACTGCGGGTGAACGCCGGCTCCGACGAGGCACAAACAACAGAAGTCATCATTCCCGCGCTCAACTCCTTTGCAAAACTGGGCCCAGAGAGCACAGCCACACGGGAGCCTTGAGGAAGAACCTCACCTAAAACATCATGAGGCAACAACAGTGTGGACTGCTCCACGCCTTTTGACGCAGAAACCACGGCTGGCCCCGTGTCATGTTTCCAACGTTGAGAAAGCCAGGTGGCCGCTGCGCGCAGCGACTGGCAAGGCACCACCATCAACACCAGAGCAGTGTTCCAGCCTTCGAGCGGATCCGACTCAGCCACCAAATCCATGGCTTTGAAAGAACAGCTCGAGAGCCTCGGGTTCGCCCGAGCCGAACTCAGTGCTGCCTCGTTGGGTGCCAAAATGAGGACCGACTGCCCCGACTCCAACGCAGCCGCTGCAAGAGCCTGGCCATAGGCACCAGCGCCAAAAACGATGATCTGTTTTGCTGATGGGTCTGTTCCATTCATTTTTTTGCCCTCTTCAAATGCAAACCTTGACCTCGAGAGACATATGCTCCACCATTTTAGAGCAACACCGCCAATACCAAAAAACTCAGCATATTTTTGTGTGAGGCTCTAGCAAATGACCCAGTCCTCTACCGTCGAAGTGGCAAACTCTGTCATGGCAAAACTCGGCTCAAAAGTCATTGGTCAAGAGGAGGTTGTCAAGTACGTGGTGATGACCGTGATGTGCCGCGGCCACACCCTGCTGACCGGGGCACCGGGCGTGGCAAAAACCATGCTCGTGAGAAATCTGGCTGCGGCCTTGGGCTGCGACTCCAAGCGCATTCAGTTCACCCCCGATCTCACCCCGTTCGACATTTTAGGTGGAGACATCATCTCCTTCGACAAAGAAAATCCCGATCACAAGCGCATTGTGTTTTCTCCAGGCCCCATTTTCGCTCCCTTTGTGCTCGCCGATGAAATCAACCGGGCTTCTCCCCGAACCCAATCGGCGCTTCTCGAAGCCATGCAGGAGCGCCAAGTGAGTTTGGCAGGAGAAACACACCAATTGCCCCGTCCTTTCTATGTGTTTGCCACGCAAAACCCCATTGAAAGCGACGGCACTTTTCCGCTGCCCGATGCTCAGCTCGACCGCTTCCTCTTCAACGTTGAAGTTCCCTACCCCTCCTACGAGGCTGAAAAAGAGATCGCAACGCTTGACCTCAAGCATGAAGACATTGGGGCCCTCGACAACGCTTCAGCACTCTTTAGCGCCTGGGAAGAAGTGCAGCAGGTGACCATTGACGATGCCCTTGTTTCCGGCTGTGTGAGACTGGTTCGCAACTCACGCCCCAGTGAAACCGAGCTCGATTTTGTTCAAGATCTTGTTCATTTTGGAGCAAGCCCGCGGGCTACACAAGCACTCGTGCTGGGCGCCAAGGCCCATGCACTGCTGGGTGGAAGGCTACAGGTCGACTGGAATGATGTGCAGTTTGTAGCGCCGGCTGTGCTCCGGCACCGCATCCAGCTCGGCTATCGGGCTGCTTCCGAGGGAGTCGGCCACAACGAAGTCGTCGACCGAATGATCCGAGAAACAGTATTGTGAGTTCAACATGACTGAACCAAGTGGATCATCTCCTCAAACGGGCGTGTTTGTGGACGCGGCTGGAACCCTTTTCAAGCCCAGTGCCATGAACCCCGGACAATGGCACCTTGCGGAAGAGTGTGACCAGCTCCTCGACGCCTTCCGCCGGAGGGAGATCGCCGGTCGGAGCATCCGCACCGGAATCATCACCAATTGGGGCCAGCAGATCACCGAGATTGTGACCCAGCTGGGGCTCTCTGATCTTTTTGACAGTCTTTGCTACGTGACCGATTCTCACCTGCAAAAACCAGATCCCGCCTTCTTCCAGCTCGCTGCAGTGGAGGCTGGAGTTGAGCTCAAAAATTCGTTCCACATTGGTGATTCTTTGGCTGGAGATGCATTTGGTGCAAGAAACTCTGGAATGACAGGGGTTTGGCTATCACCCCCTCGGATCAAGCCTAGCTTTGAGCCGCGGGTTTCTTCCCTCAATGAGTATCTTGAGTTCCTTTCTTCCCAATTCAGGACCTGATCTGATTTGTTCTTGCCTCGGGGCAAATTCAGCTTATGATGTGAGCATGACGTTTCCGGAGGAGGGTCCGATCATGAGCTCACTTCAGGCAAATCAAAGAGCCGGGCGAAGTCTCCAAAGCCCTACACCCGGTATTTCTTCTCGGCAAAAAGCAGCCCTTCTTGTGGAGGATAGCTCACAACCAAAGAGCTTCCTGCGAGATGGAAAAAGCTTGGTGCGGGGCACCTTCGTTCCTGTGCCCCTTTTGCTCCGACCGCTTGGTTCTCCTTTTTTGCATGAAACAACAACCTATGAGCTCACTCAAGGCGCATGCGTGGTGAATGCAACCGACAAGGAAGGGCACGAAATCCGTCTTTCGGAGGGTTCGACCTTAGTGGACGGAGTGCTCACACTCGACTCGACTGGCAAACTGAACGCACAGCCTGTGCAGTTTCTTGGAAAAGTGGTCGAAGAGGTCGAGATCACAGACAGCGAGGGGCTGCCCACAAAAGGATACATCGTGCGGATTTCTCAAATTGAGCTCAACGATCAAGACGCTCTGCGCGATTTCGTACGCAGCAATGGAACCCCTGAACACTAGAACCTTTTCGATAACCGTCAAATCTCCTCGTTCCGACCTCCTTTGTGTCCCTTTTTCGCGGACACGGCTGTCGGTCGCGCCTCGACCTTTTCGGTTCTCGAAAAGGTTCCGATCGGAACTGCCGTTCCGACCAGCCCGCGCCTGACTCAGCTCACCAAGGAATGACTTTTCCCGTGTGGTCTCGAAACCCGCCGGAGTCTTGTGCGGTGAGTTTTTCAGCAACAGCAATCATGCCGCGAACCGACTCCTCTGTGGTGATCTCCGCATTTGGGCCCCCCATGTCGGTCTGCACCCAACCGGGGTGAAGCACCACTGAAATGAGGTCTTTGTTGTCGATGGCAAAGCTGCGGTTGATCATGTTCAGAGCTGACTTCGAGGCACGATAGGCATAGGCGCCCCCGCTACGATTGTCGTCAACAGAGCCCATGAGACTGGAAATTTGAAGGATCTTGCAACCCGGCTTGATGTGCGAAGCCAAGGCCTTCAACACTTTAAAGGGTCCAATGGAGTTGATCTCAAAACTCTTGCGGAAAACATCAAAATCAAATTCCTTGAAAGAGCTTCCCGCAGGAATTCCCACGCCCGCGTTGTTGATGATCCAGTCAAACGACGGGACTCCTGTTTTCCCTACCTGGGAAGAAAGGGATGCCACCTGAGCATCATTGGCCACATCAAGTTCAACGATGTGAATGCGGTTGTCGTTGCTCTCAGAAAGCTTCGAAAGCGCACTGGCCTGGGCAGGTTGACGAACTGCTGCAACAATTTGCACAGACGGTGACTGGGCAAGCAGCTGCCGGCAGAACTCCAAACCTATTCCCCGGTTGGCACCTGTGATAAAGACGTTCATGTTTTGCTCCCTTGATTTGAGTCGATCTCAAAAAACGGTTGAGAGCGGAACTTATCACAGCGAGGACCACAAAAAAATGAAGACCATCGACTTGAGATCTGACACGGTCACACAGGCCGATGAGGGCATGCGCGAGGCCATGGCATCGGCACGTGTGGGAGACTCCATGTTTGGAGAAGATCCCTCTGTCTTAGAGCTTGAAGCACGAGTCGCGAACACCTTCGGCTTTGAACATGCTGTGTTCGTGCCCACGGGTACTCTCAGCAACCAGCTGCTGTTGCGCACCTTCACCGAACCTGGCGAAGCCATTGTCGCGCAAACCAGCAACCACATTGTGCAGTATGAGTCTGGTGCTCTGTCGGCGCTCACCGGGTTGCAGCAGCTCCCCGCACCTCTGAGCGACTCCGTTCACATCGATGAGAGAGCCCTCGGCGAACTGAAAACCACAGAGCAAGAGTTTTACAAACCACCTGTAACTTTAGTGGCCATTGAAAACACTCATATGGGAGAGGGTGGACGCATTTACGAACGCACCCGGCTTGAAGCACTTTCCGAACGGTGCCGAGAGCTCGAGCTGAACCTTCACATTGACGGTGCTCGCATTTGGCATGCCATGAACACTTCGCAAAACAGCGCCAACTGGCTCGGCTCCTGCGTAGACTCACTTTCCGTTTGCCTTTCCAAAGGCCTGGGTGCACCCGTGGGAAGTTGTGCGCTTTTTCACGGAAGCTCACGCCTTCACAGATTCAAGCGTTTTCAAAAGATGTTTGGAGGCTGCACCCGGCAGGCAGGACACATGGCAGCCGCTGCCAGCTATGCCTTGGAAAACAATCTCTCCCGCCTCCACGAAACCCACACCCTGGCGGAGAGCTTTGTCAACGCCTTCCGCAAAACACACCCTGATGTTTCAGTGAGCTCTGCGGGCACCAACATTGTGTTGTTCACCTGTGCCAATGCTCTGGCCTTCGCAGGAGAAATGAGCGAACAATTTGGCATCAAACTCTCGGTGCTTTCCCCAACAGTGGCACGAGCTGTGTTTCACATTGATGTGCTGGGAAGCGATCTGCTAGACAGGCTTTCAACCCGCTGTCAGAAGTGAGTCCCAGGCGTGGTTCAATTTGCCCATTTCCATATTCCCGACGACGAACTGCGCTTCACCTTTGCACGCAGCTCTGGCCCCGGCGGGCAAAATGTGAACAAGGTCTCAAGCAAGGCTATCCTTAGCTGGGACGTGGTTCATTCTACCGCACTTCCTTCAGGAGTTCGCAACAGATTTTTACAGGCCTTTGGTAGCCCCATCAACAGCAGCGGTGAAGTTGTGATCCAATCCGATCTCTACCGCGACCAACAGCGAAACAAAGACGATTGCCTCAACAAATTGAGAGACATGGTCTTGTCGGTGGCAAGACCACCCAAGCGACGTATCGCAACCAAACCCACTCGAGCTTCAAAGGAAAAGCGCCTCAAAGAAAAAAAGGCACGGGGAGATCGAAAAAGAATGCGACAATCCAAGCCCGACTACTGAGCCGAGCTCCCGCTTCACCAACCTGGGGCCGCATGTTCCGGCAGGGAAGTTTTCAGCAGCACAGACAACTCTTTTTCCACTCGGACAGAGAAGTCCGCCGTGTTCAAACTCTCGTTGTTTGAAGCGTGTCTCTGCACGTTGGTGAGGAAATCTTTGTGATCGCGCTGAAGCCGGTAGTCTGGCTCACGACTGGGGTGCTTGAGGCAACGGCTGATGCCCTCGAGATCAGCATCATAAAGCATCGATCCCTGATACACGACAAGCCTCTTCCTCCGAAAAAGACTGGTTCCAGCCACTTTGCGCTCTCCCAAAGCGAGATCGCTAATGCCGCGATGGTGGAGCTCAACACCACAAACTCTGCGAACCGCCTCAGCCCACATACCATTGATCACGCGAAAGTAGAGATCATTTTGAAACGGACTTTTGGCAAAAAAAGCGAAGGTCAAGATGCAACACCCCGGCCCCAAAACAACAGTGCCCCCACCTCCCCTGCGGCGAAGAATGGGCAGTTCGAGATCGTGGCAGTGCTGAAGGTTGACCTCACGTTCGGGCCGGTTTGACCGCGCCAAAACCACACAGGCTCGACGAGACTCGAAAACACGAAACAGGTAAGGGCAAGGCTCCCCCTGTGAATTCCTGAGCTGAGGCCAAAGTTCCGCAGGCTTTCCCAACACCCAGTTGTCCATCCACATTCACGAGATCCTTTGAATCAAGGGGCCAAAGTCAAGCATCGGCTGGAAGCAGCGCCCCCAGGCCAGCCAACAGTTCTGCATGAGTGAGACTTGCCGCATACGGAGCCTCACAGGGTAAGGTCGAATTCTGTGGTGTGCGCACCCAAATGGCATCAATACCAGCTGCAGCTGCAGCAAAAAGGCCCTTTTGCGTGTCTTCCACCACAAGCGCTTTTTCGGCCGTCACACCTGCCACACGAAGCGACTCCAAAAAAAGATCGGGAGCTGGCTTCTTCTCAAGTTGGGGAGTGACCCCCAACACCGTTAGAGTGTCAGCTCCAGGTGGAATCAGCTGCCTCTGCAGTGCAGACGGTTCGTCGGAAGCAAGCCGCAGAATGCGCCGAATTTCCTCTTCAGGGCTGTTGCTCGCCACGAGCCAAAAGACCCCTAGGCTCCGGCAAACATCGAGAGTCTCTAGAATTTCAGGAAAAAGTCTGGCTTCACCGGCCTCAATGCGACGAGCATAGTCCTGCTTTTTGAGTTGTGAAATCAGGGACGGATCGACGTCCAGACCATAGGCCTCACTTTCAGCGGCCACCCCGTTTCCAATGTGGGTGAAGCGGAGATAATACTCAGACTCGCGAACCTCATGGCCAAACTGCCGAAAGGCTTCTCGGTAAGCCCGAAAGTGAATTCCCTCCGTGTCGCAGAACGTGCCATCGAAATCCCAGAAAATCGCTTCCTTATTTTGAAGCAAGGGTCTGATTTTCGAAAGTAAATTGGCAATTGCAATATTTTTATGACGAACCAATACAACACCCCCACAATTGTTGCAGTCACCTGCGAACAACCGTAGTATCACCTTTCCCGCAGCGGTTCATGTGTGTCTGCGGAGATCAAGAGGAGCTTAATAAAATGAGACGGGTTGCAGTCACGGGGCTAGGTGTTGTCAGCCCGCTTGGAAACGATCTCAGAGCAACTTGGTCGGCAGCCTTGGAAGGCCGATCTGGAATTTCAAAGGTTGAAGATCCTAACTTCCACGACTGCCCTGTTAAAATTGGCGGCTTCGTTCGTGACTTCGACATTTCGCCCCACATGTCCGATCGCGATGCGCGGCGTTCCCAACGCTTCACACACTTCGCCGTCGCTGCATCAAAAATGGCTCTTGAAGACGCTGGCTTGGATATCACTGAGAAAAACTCGGAAGATGTTGGGGTCGCTATTGGTGTGGGCGTGGGAGCTTTGGGCTATATCGAAGAGAATATGCTAGCCATGGATCGCAAGGGCCCAAGAGCCGTTTCTCCCTTCACAATACCCGGTTTCATCGCCAACATGGCCACCGGTATTGTGTCCATTGAAACTAAGGCCAAAGGCCCCAACACCTGCACCACCACAGCCTGCGCCAGTGGCACCCACGCCATTGGCGACGCACTGATGATGATCCAGAGTGGTCGCGCGAAGGCTATGATTGCGGGCGGAGCAGAGTCCAGCATGTCTAAGTTTGCCTTTGCAGGTTTTTCCCGCATGAAGGCTTTGTGCGCCGACTCAAACGAAAGCCCAGAAACCGCAAGTCGCCCCTTTGACGCAAGCCGCGCGGGGTTTGTGATGGGAGAGGGATCCGGCATTTTGATATTGGAAGACCTCGAGTTTGCAAAGGCTCGAGGGGCTCGCATCTATTGTGAGCTGAAGGGCTTTGGCATGAGCTCCGATGCCTTTCATATGACCGCACCTGCTGAAGGGGGAGAAGGAGCCGTGCGAGCCATGCGCCAGGCCCTTGCCACAGGGGGCATCAACCCCGACGAGGTCGACCACATCAATGCTCACGGCACCTCA
>JANQPW010000242.1 GCA_028285285.1 Silvanigrellales bacterium | reverse complement strand
GGGCGGCACCGGGAAAGAAGCCGACAATATTTGACTTCGGTTGGGGAGGGAGGGCGTTTGCCGACTTGGCCTCGCTCTCTTGTGTTGGTGCAGGAACCAAGCCGAGAATATGCGAATATTCTTCAGCCCGGTGTCTCTTTTGGAAATCGTTGCAGTTCACCACGGCTTTGAGAAGAAGGCGCCGTCCGTCAACGGCTTTTCCTATGAGGTTGTGAACCCCCCAAAGACGGAGCAGGAATGCGGAACGGAACGATTCAGCGAGAACAAAGGTCTTGCTTCGATTGAACTCCTTGAGTTTTTTTCGCATGAAGCCAATTTTTTTAAATCGCGTGTCACTTTCAATAATGGTGTCGACTTCAGGGCAAAGCCGCCAAAAACTGCAGGACATCTTTTTTCCCACGACCACGATTTGAGAGCTGGGAAATGCTTCACGGAGTTGAACAATGGCACTGTGGGCCATCACACAGTCACCAAGATGGTTAGGGGAGTATATCAAAAAAGATGAGCTCACCTCTGGCCTCGTAAACCTTCGACCTCTTCAGCCGATAATGAAATCGCAATTCTTGCGGGAGTGCAGTTGTGTCCGACACTATGGTTCTCGAACTCTTTCGAATCCTTTGCACCACCGTGCTGGCTATGTTGGTTTACCAGCTCTTTCTGTTGATTGCGAATTCCGGAGGGAGACTCAACGCTCAAGAACGTTCGGTCTTTCTCACGTGTGTGTTTTGTGCGCTCTATAACGCCACGGTTCTCATTTCTACTGTTCCGGAGCAGTTGAGAGGGGTTGGTCCTTTTGAGTGGGCCGTTGCTCCCTTTTTCGGTGTTACGACCTTTGTTTTTTACACAAAAATGATGGAAAACCACCTATCAATGCGCTTGCCATTCCGCCGGCCTCTGTCGCTGCTCCCACTCCCTTTGCTGCTTGTCAGCGGTGCGTGCCTCCTTGACTACTACGTTTTGAAAACGGGGGTCCTGTTCGAGGTGCTTCCTGAGAGCATTCCAGGGTTGCCCAGCATTGTTGGGAACACTCCCGTTCTTCCTCCAACTTGGCTCTCTCTTGTGTATGCAATGGTGTCGCTTTATACAGTTGTTTATTCCGTATTGATCGTGCGGAGGGCTTGGTCTCAACGCCAGTGGGCTCTAACGGTTGGTGTTGCTCTCAACTTCACCTTCATTACCAATGACCTTGTTATGGCTGCTCAACTGGTAGAAAACCTGGTTCCTCTTTCGTTTCTCAGTTACCTCGTTGAAGTGATGATTCTCACCCTGTTGACAATACAGATGCGGCAACGAGAGAACCTCATGCTGCGTGACGATGTGTTGGAGGCTGGAAAAGCCGCTGAAATTGGAACGATGCTTGCGCAGGTTTGTCATGATATTCGAAACCCCCTCGCCGTGGCACAAGGGTTCAGCCGCCGAGCTCGTTCCCTGCTCTCCAGTAACGACTCGGAAGGAATGGTTCAGTGTTTTGACAAAATCGACTCAAAACTCAAACGAATTGAGGCCATCGTCAAAGACTATCTGGGCCTTATGCGCAACGATTCCGACTCGGGTTCGGTGCCTCAGCCGCTTCACGCCCTTGTGGCCAACTCAGTGGACCTTTGCGAGGCAAAGTTTCGTCGTGCCCGAGTCAAAGATGTTGTTCTTGAAATCGATGAGGATCACTGGGTGTCTGGATTTGAAAACAGATTTGTTATGATCTTCATGAACTTGTTGAGCAATGCCGCTGACGCAATTGAAGATCTTGAAACGAGATGGATTCGAATTGAAAGCAAACGAGTGGGTTCTTTTTTGGAGGTTCGTGTCATCGATTCAGGGAGCGGTATTCCTGAAAACGTTCAGCAGAAGCTCTTTGAAAAGAAGTACACATCGAAACCAAAAGGAGAGGGAACCGGTCTTGGGCTCCGCTTTGTCAAAAGAATTGTTGAGTCTGAAGGTGGGACAATATCAATTGACAATTCCTGTGCCAACACGTGTTTTCTTGTTTGCATTCCCAGCCATCAAAAGGAAATCGAAGGGCTTGCTCAGGCAAGCTAGATTCCTTTTGGAACACTATCTTAATGGAATTGTTTCTTTATGTGTGAAAATTTGGCACTTTCTTTGCTGGCGCTGAAGGGTAAGTTGGTGAGCTACTGACCACGAGGGCGAGATGAAGCGATGGAAAGGGTGGACAACGCGAGGTGGTGGGGTGCTCCTCGTGGCCCTATTCACAGCGTTTTGTGCGCCAGTTCTCAACAGTGTTCAACCGGTGGATGGCGAAAGTGAATCGCCGAATGAAACCGACTCTCCACTTGTGAAAAAGGCTCCAGAAGCGGATGGAGGAGAGAGCTCTGGAGGCTCGGTCTTCTCTTTGAACCGAGCCCAGTTGGAGAGCCTTGCGGATCAAATTTTTCTCAATGAGGCTGGGGGAAATCGAGAGAAGCTTTTTTTCTGGAACCCCAATGAAGCGTTTCCTTCTTTGGGTATTGGTCACTTCATTTGGTTCAGAAAAAATGACACGCAGTCTGAGGCTAGATTTGGGGGAGACTCCTTTCCCACTCTTGTGCGCTTTTTGCAGAGCGAAGGAGAAGAACTTCCCACAGTGCTCAAGAACACGCTACCCGAGCTGGATTGTCCCTGGCCATCACGAAGTGCATTTTTGAATGCCCCGCGTTCAACTCGAGAGCAAATGATTTCTTTTTTGGAACGCACGAAACACCTCCAAATGAAGCACATTGTGCAGCGTTTTGATACTGCGATGGAGAGCTTTCGCAATGGAAAAAATGGTTCTGCTATCGACGCCCGCATTCAAGCCGTGGCGAAGAGTCCTGCTGGTCCCTACCCCCTGATTGACTATGTGAACTTCAAAGGAGAGGGCACGGCTGGTTCAACCACGTCTTGGGGGCTTTGGAATGTGCTGGATGAAATGAACGCCACCTCGCAAAGTGAAGCCCACAAAGAGTTTGCGCGCGCGGCAGATGTGGTGCTCACGCGCCGTGTGAGAAACAACCCTGAAGACCGCCGATGGTTAGAGGGGTGGCGCAACAGACTCAAGACCTACGAATCGTTCCGAATGTGATGTGACTCTGATGTTGCGAGTGGTAATGAACGGCCTACAGAAAATGAAAAAGGCGCAGCGGAGCGCCCTTCTCCCGAGCATGGCATAGGAGTCTTACTTCCTGCAGTAGCTCAGGTCAATGTGCTCCAGTTGGCCGCGTGTGGCATCGATCCAGCCCACAAGTCCTGTGGCACCACCCGAGAGGATAGACACTTCGAAGCGTCCTGCACGGCTAGCCTCTTGATCTTTCTCGCCGTGGATTTCCAAAACAATACGCGCTTTGTCGTTCCCAACCCGATGATGGGCGTGTGCCGCATCGCCCACAGAGTGGTTGTAGATGGCAGAGGAACCGGTGAAAACGTAGCATCCCGGAACCGTTTTTGGAGGTGTTTCTTTTTTGTTTTCTGCATTTTCGACCTCCTTGCCTTCTTCATCATCCTCAAGCTTCACATTGTGGGTGCTGCAGGTGATGGAAAAGCTGTACGAAACGAGCTCGGACTCTTTTCCGTCTTCTGATTCCGCCGCGCTAGACTCTGCGTCTTTTTTCACTTGGTGGGGAAACCCTGCTGGGCACTTGACTTTGTCTTCTTTTACGAGCTTGCGATGTTTCTCGCTATTGAATGTGTAGGCAATGACAGCATAGGACGGAAGGTCCTCTGTGGCGTCAAGAGCCTTTTCGTCCTTTTCTTTGGTGTTCTTTCCAAAGTCGAGCGCAGCGTTCCCTGAAACCCCGTCTTCCCCGGGTGCGCAGGCAGCAAGTGCGGTGAGAGAAACAACTCCAGCAACAAAACTCTTCATGAAAAACGTCATCTTCCACTCTCCCTTTCAACAAATTCAGCTTCAGCAGTTCGCTTGTTCTACGTCAAAGGGATCGGAAGTTTTTGAGGAAAGCTTGAGTTTCTGTATTTTTTCTAGAGATTATAAGGGGGTGGTTACCAGCAGATTGAGCGTGCAGGGTTTGTCAGCCCAGATTTAGTTGTTGTTGACAACCTCGGTTCGAACGGCTTTTCGAGCAGAACCTGATGGGCAAAGTGATTACGGATTGTCAAATTTCATCATCTCGGCCTAAAATGAAGAGGTTTCTGAAAGTGTCGACAACCTGTGAACTTAAAAAGGGCGGGATCATTTTGATTTTTGAGAAAAAAGCGAGTTTCTGCTCGTTTGCATTCACGTGTTTTCTGAGTGCTAGATTCCTTGTAGTTTTCATCACTCTGTTTCTTTTCTCATGCCGTTCAGTAACGCGATCCTCTTCGATACAGGAAGCGAATGATCGGATTTTTGAAAAGACAGTTG
>JANQPW010000230.1 GCA_028285285.1 Silvanigrellales bacterium | reverse complement strand
CACCTACGAAGATCTCATCAAGGCCGGCGTGATCGACCCTGTGAAGGTCACTCGAACCGCGCTGCAAAACGCCACTTCTGTGTCTTCGCTGCTGCTCACCACAGACGCAATGATCTCAGAAATTCCTCAACCAGAAGCTCCAGCTGGTGCGCCTGATATGGGCGGAATGGGCGGAATGGGTGGTATGGGAGGCATGGGCGGAATGATGTAAGCATCTGACTACCAAGTCAGATACTTACATCGCTCAAGCACCCAACTAGACCAGATTTCCGGACCAAATGGGAATCTGAAACCGCCACTAAGGTGAAAAGTAGAGGCTGGGACCTATGTCCTGGCCTCTTGTCACACTGATCGCTCCAACGCGTGTTGTGAAGCCACAGATAGGGATGAGATTTAACGAAGCTTATCACTACCATAACATCGTGGATCTGCTACAACCAAAGTGACCACTTACGCCATACTTGCACCTTCAAGTGCTAGCTCATGGCTTCATCGCCTTAAACAAGGAAACGAACTCATGAGAAAGTGTGATCTTTTCTCTCTGTCTTTCTGCTCTGCCCTGTTGTTTTCTACTACGAGTGCAACAGCCGAAAGCGTGACCGTCAGTATGTCAGGCACTATTGTTCGCAGTAATTGTGAGTATTACAGCGGAACATACGGCAATTTCACCATTAACACCTCATCTATATCGGCGGGAAGTGATGATGTGACTTTAGAGTACGGCTGGGAGAGGGACGCAACCACTTGGCTGATGTTCGACACAGTAGAGATGACGGGAAACCAGCGAGGGGAATGGAACACATCATTTGGCAAGACACTACATATGAGAAGTACGTCCGCTTCACCTCTGACTGGCATCAATTTCCGCTTAAAAGTCGGTGAACAGGTTTATCCCAAAGATGGCTTCTGGCGAGCCGAGTTCAAAGACTATGACTTTCCTTGCGAACGAGGTAGGCCGGTCAGGTTTTCAGTAGAGAAGGTGGAGGATTAGGCTCTGTCTGACGAATCTTTGACGTTGGTCTGGCCCCAAAAATCGATCGAATTTTCATCGGAAGGCGCCGAAAGCAAGCAAAACGGTGTTCAAAGATTCTCGAAAACCTGCACACCCCATCGATACTCACCCCAAAATAGCTTCATCCGTCACCTCCTCGCGCCGAACAGTTGGAAAACGAAGTCGGCTAGAATCAAGAAGTGCGCTCTGTGGACCTTGAAAGGGAAGAACCTAAACGATCGTCACAAGTGGGGCTGAACAATATGAAAACTTATGACTCCTTCAACGCCTGGTATCGAGATCAATCAAGTTCTCAGAAGCAGATAATAACCAAACTCAGAAAACTTGTTGCTGAGACCGCCCCTAGCTTGACGGAGACAAGTAAGTGGACAAACGGAGTGTGGCTAAAAGGTGACCTACCACTTCTTTTTATTCACACAGAGCCCGACCACGTTCAGTTCGGTTTTTTTGCTGGAGCTCTGTTGACGGATCCTAAAAAAATACTGCGAGGCAAGGGAAAATTTGTTCGACACATCAGAGTTGAGTCGTCCAAAGACATTGATGCTCCGGCGTTTGTGACAATGATCAGAAAAGCGGTCAAAGCCCCATCATACAGGAAAACAGCCACCCAGAAGGAAAATCCTGGAATCAAGCCCAAGCGAAACGCCTGTGGCAATCCAATCATCCCCAAAGGAGAAGGGTCAAAGGTTGTGGGCTCATACATCGCAGCTATGCCGGGTTGGAAAAAAGATCTCGGCGAAAAACTAAACAAGATCATTGTCAAGTGTATTCCCGACGTGGAAATGCAGGTGAAATGGAACACCCCTTTTTACGGCTTCAAAAGCACAGGGTGGATCATCACACTCTACTGCTACAAAGACTACGTCCAAGTGGGTTTTCTGAATGGCGACAAGCTCACGCCAAAGCCTCCCAAAACATCAAAACAAAAAGGTGTCCGCTACTGGAACATTGGCGAAGGTGACTACGACGAAAAAAAATTCAAAAAATGGGTCATGCAGGCAAAGCGATTTCCCGGTGAAGTCATATGACAAGCTTCCTGCTCACTTCATAACGTGACGCCTCTCCTCGTTCGCAGCGGAAAATGTAACAGTTTTGGGATTCGGAGTTCCTAAGGTTTCTGGGCGAGCTGCGGCAGTTGAAGGCATGAAACTTGGTCGCAATCAGTTTGGTGTCCACAATGTGATCCATGACATTTTGGAGGTTCGAGTCGAGGACCTCGCTTTCCTCAACGACAGTCTTAGTGGGGGCTCTATCTGCTCCGAGCCGGGCTGGCAGGTGCTCTCTGACCAATTCTAACTCGACGTCTTCAACTCCGGCGCAAGCAACCCTTGAATCAACATGAGACCATTAACAGAACCTATATCCCCGTTAGGAGTTCCTTTCATTGATCCCCCAAGGAGCTGGAAGTAATCTCCCCCGAAGAAAAGGATGAAGAGAGGAACTTCCAATGACAACTCACATTCTCAACTCAGTAAGGGTGAAGTTGGCTTTTGCCGCGATGATGGCATTCACTGTCGTAGCCTGTTCCAACCAAAGTCAACAAAGCCGAAGCCTTGACGCTGTTTCCGACCCGAGCACGGCTACCTCCCAGGTAGAGACAGTCCAGGCGCGCTACCGAGGAGCGAACGAATTCCTCTTCAGTGCCGACCAATACAAGGTCTTTTTCTGCAAAGACGCGGCTTGTGAAACACACATTCCTGCTGATGAGCTCAACTTGGAAGCAAAGTCAGCACACTACGAAACGGCTGTTCAGCAAACAGACAAGCAGATGAAAGCTCATTTTTACCGAACGGGCTTGTTTGAAGCGGTCAATCTCGGCACAAAGAAGCTCGACCTGGAGACAGCCATTGAAATCGTTGAAAATGTTGAAGAGAATCTCCTGGGTGAGCGGGTACTCTTTGAAGAAGAAACTCAAAAGCTCGTCAACTATCTTTCAAAGTATGAATCCGATCTCATCCTCGACTTAGCTGAGTTCGGTTTTATGTCGGGGAATGGCGATGGATACCAAGCAACACTGCGAATTTTTAATGCCAAACACGGCTACATTTCTTATGTGGTGATTGGCACCTACTCCGAATGAGGTGAGACGATAGCGCGACTCGAAAACGCCAATCCGCTACACCAACACTCTGAGTCCTGCTCTTCCAGGCATTCATCTTGCTTCCTATTCAGCACTTGAATTGAAAAAGGAAGAAAGAATATGAAGTTACAGGGCATTTTGATCGTACTCCTCACAGGTTTTACCGTTGGGTGCACAAACCCTAAACAGGACTCTTCTCCCAAAGGCATCCTCAGCTCGAGTCTGGATGGAATCTATTCCGTGCCGAGCGACTGCGCCGATAACGGGGGCAAAGGCTCCCCCTCTTTTTCTCTTCCCGACATCAAGTCTGGTGTTTCAGACAGATCAGACCTGTCCACCTTTACCACGCTCGGAATCCCGGCCGGAACGCGACTGAAAGTTGGCAAAAATCAGCTTGGTGGTGTGTCCATCGAAACCTCTGTGCCCGGTCTAGCCCAAAACACCCATACCCTCGTGTTTAAAAAAGAAAACTTGAAATTAAGAGGCCTGCCTGGTGGCTCAATTTACACTCTCCGTTCTGGCAACAACCCGATCTTGCCGAGATTTTCATCGAAGGAAGTCATTCAAAAAGTCGGACAGAAAAAAGAACGCTCCCTTGCACTGAGCCTCACTAAGGATGGAGACCTAAAAGTTGAGCAACGTCTCAAGGAAGGAAACACAGTGTCAGCAGATGATGTGTGCATTTTGAGTAAAAACTGATGTCGTTCATTTCACCTCATGAAGAAACAGGAACCGGCCTTCGACCCATCAATTTTTGATTGTGGAAGGCGGCGTTGATGAAAAGCAACTTCCTCAAACGATCCACTCTTTTCGTTGTGCACCAGGTTCTTCGAGAGAGGGTTTTGAGGTTGTCTCGTGCTGTGGCGTAGGTGTGGTTCAGAGAAAAGAGAGGATCAAATGAGGTGGCCTTCATCTCTCCTTGACCAACGACACAGCCCCGGATTCCCTTGGTGGTGTTGTGCTCCCCTTCGGGGAAGGCAGCCTTGAAACGG
>JANQPW010000805.1 GCA_028285285.1 Silvanigrellales bacterium | reverse complement strand
GAATGGTGTTCACGGAGCTTCCCAAGATGTGGAAGCCATTCTCCTGGATGCACTTTGCGAGCTTGAGGGGGCTTTGCCCCCCAAATTGAATCAACACCCCCTTTGGATTTTCAGCGCGCAACACCGCCAGAACCGCTTCAGCATCGATGGGCTCAAAGTAAAGCCGATCTGCCTCAACAGAGTCTGTGCTCACGGTTTCTGGGTTGCAATTCACCATAATGGCTTCTTTGCCCAAACAGCGAACTGTTCTGATGGCATGCACACAAGCGTAGTCAAACTCAATTCCCTGGCCGATGCGGTTGGGACCACTTCCCAAAACCACAACTTTCTCTGGTCGGGCCGGAACTGTGTTTTCATTTTTGCCGGGGGCCTGGCTTGAGAAGTAGTAGGGAGAGTGCGCGGCAAACTCTCCGGCACAAGAGTCGACCATTCGAAAGTGAAGAGGAACTGATGTGCTGGCCTCTTCAAGAGAAATTCCCTGCTTTTTGAGCCAGCCCTTTGTGTAGCCAGACTCGGCGAGATAGCGCCAGGCGGCCTCTCTCCATTCAGGGGAGTTGGTGGAGCAAAGCACTGATTTCTCTGCTTCGACAAGACGCTGGATTTCGGCAAGAAAGAAGGGAGAAATTCGTGTTTCAGCCGCAAGCTCTGAAAAACTGCGGCCAGCCTGAAGTTCGCCTTTGACGCGAGCAAAACAGCTGAGAGTATGGGTGCTTTCAGGTGAGCAAAGACCGTTGGAATCGAGAGACTCCACAATAGCCGCATCTCCTGTGTGACTGTTTCCATGACGGGGAAACGCTCGAAGCCACTCGTCAAGGTTAGGAAGTGCTTCGAAACCATGCTCGAGGGAACGCCAGGCCTTTGTGAAGGCTTCAGCAAATGAAGAGCCGAAGGCGAGTGCCTCACCAACCGACCTCATGGCAATTCCCAATTGTTGTTCTGAGGGAGCTATCTTTTCTGTGTCAAAGCGGGGAACCTTCACGGCCACATAGTCAATGACAGGCTCTAAAGCCGCGCTCGTGCCTTGTGTGATGGGGTTGGTGATTCCGTCGAGTTCGTCTCCCAAAGCCAGCTGGGTGGAAATTTCAGCAATGGGGTAGCCCGTCGCTTTTGAAACCAGGGCTGAGCTGCGCGAAACTCTGGGATTCATTTCAACCACAACCATTCGACCCGAATGGGGCTCGATAGCGAATTGCACGTTGGCGCCACCGATCTTCATTTTCAACGCGGTGAAAATGGTGCGGGCTGCATCGCGCATGTTTTGAAACTCTGAGTCTCGGAGCGTTACGGCCGGCACGACCGTGACGGAGTCGCCCGTGTGAACTCCCATGGGGTTGAGATTCTCAACGGTTGCAACCACCACAAATGTTCCTTTTGAGTCGGTCATGACCTCTAGCTCATACTCACGCCACCCCATGATCGACTCCTCGACCGTAACGGCGTTGCCGCCTCCGGCGGCCAACGCCTGAGCGACTGCTTCCCGCAGTTCCGAGAGGCTACTCACGAGACCACCGCCGCCCCCTCCAAGGGTGAATGAAGCTCTCACGATCATGGGGAAGCTCATGCCAGCCGTGAGCGCTTCAATGTCGTTGATCTGTTCAGCGTGGACCACGCGACCTTCAATGGCCCCGAGCGAATGAGCTTTGAGGAGCTCCTTGAAGCGCTCGCGGTCTTCTGCCACTTCAATTGTTTGCGTTGTGATTCCCATTAATTGGGCGCCGTGTTGCTCCAGCACACCGTCTTTCTCAAGCGCCAGCGCAAGGTTGAGGCCATCTTGGCCCCCCATGGTGGGGAGAATGTGGGTGACTTTCTCCTGTTGAATGATTTGAGAAACAATTCCCACGTTGAGGGGTTCGATGTGGACAACATCGGCTGTGTCGGTGTCGGTCATGATCGAGGCGGGGTTGGGGTTGATGAGCACAACCCGCATTCCTCTCTGGCGGAGTATCCGGCAGGCTTGAGTGCAGGAGTAGTCAAATTCACAGCCCTGACCAATGCGGATGGGTCCCGAGCCGATGACCATCACTGTGGAGCCCCGGCAAGGAATGGCAAAACCGTTTGTTGAGGTGGGGTTCATTGGGCTGCCTCCTGAGCGCGCGTGCAGAGATCATCAAAAAAAGACCGAGAGTCGCGGGGCCCTGGACCTGCCTCTGGGTGAAACTGAACCGTGTGGAGGGGTCGGTGGCGGTGGCGCAGACCTGCAATGCTGTGATCGTTGAGGTGGCGGTGGCTCACCTCGAAACAGTCGGGGAGGCTGGCTTCTTCAACGGCGTAGTTGTGGTTCTGTGAGGTGATGGCGACCTTTTCCACAGCGCCAGAATGATCAATTGCGGCCACGGGGTGGTTTATGGCGTGATGCCCAAACCCTATTTTCTGTGTGGTTGCGCCAAAGCTCATGGCAAGGATCTGGTGACCAAAACAGATTCCAAAAGTGGGATACTGAAGTGCGAGAGACTTGTACTCTTCAAGGAGCTGGGCTTGGTCTGCCAGCACCATGGGGTTGCCTGGTCCGTTTGAGAAGAGAAGAGCATGCGGTTTGAGGTTTTTCACTCTGTCTTGAGTGACCGAATTCCAGGGAATGGTGTGGACCTCGCAGTTCCTTTTGAGAATTTGCTGCACAATAGATCGCTTGCACCCAAAGTCGACGACCACGATCTTTGCGGTGGCAACTGTATTTTTGACAAAAAAAGAGCTGCCCTTGGGAAAGGCAGCACGTGGGGAAATCGGCTGGGGTTGAAAAGCCGGTGGCGGCAACGGCGAGTTCGGCGCCTCAAAAGACGCCAGGGAGATTGTTCCCGGCAGGGCACCGTGGGTTCTCAGAACCAGAGTGAGAGCACGGGTGTCAATTCCCCAAATGAGAGGAACTTGCGATTCGTCAAGCTTTTCCTGAAGGCTCAGCTGGGAAGCCTGATTGCCGCAAACATGCGAGAGCTGTCGACAAATCACCGCTGTTGGAGTGGTCTTTGCAGACTCCGATTCGAGATTGGTCCAACCAGTTGTTCCGAGGTGAGGTGTTGTGAAGACAATAGATTGCTCATGATAGGAAGGATCGGTGATGACCTCTTCATATCCGGTAAGAGCGGTGTTGAAGACAAACTCGGTGTTGAGGCTCAGACCATCAAAGTATGATGTGTTCTCGTGGCTTGGCTCGGAACAGTAGCCCGAAAAGCAGATGGCATTGGAGCCTTGCCAGAGGGTGAGGTGCGCCTTCAGAACTTTTCTGGAAACGGTTTGGAGATGTGTGGCTGAGTTCTCAAAAAAGGAGTGAGGGGATTGGAAAACGGGAGAGTAGTGCTGCCCGGGGAGGGGGTGGTGCACAGCTTTGAGAAGGGGTGAAAGCGTTTCGGCCGCTTGGGGCCCATCATCTGCTTGGGAAAAGCTCACATTGTTCTCCAGGCGCAAAAGTTTTCAGTTACTTTGCCTCTGGAAGCTGATTTAATAGTTGAAACTGAGAAAAAAAGAAAGAGGAATGAACAACTATTTTTTCGACCCTGCCGCTACCCCACGTCTTGTGTGAGCTTCTCTGCCCCCATCGCTTCGTCACGTTCAATGGCCGACCGCAGGTTGAAGTTGGGCTCTTCTTTGAGGAGTGAGTCGGAGATGGAGCGGCTGCTCTCAGGCAATTTAACAACTCCCATGATGCCGTGGTCAAAAATGGAATCTTTGAGGGGCCCCGACTGCTCGTGTTTGGCAGTGGGATCTATTTCCATCAGCTCCGCTTCCCCCGATGTTTCCACTTCCCAAGGGTTCACATCGGAAGTTTTCACGGCTTCTCCGGTCTGCAGGTCAACGTTCGATTGTGTGGCTAGAGCTTTTTCGAGCTTGGAACGCAGAGAAATGACCTTTTCTTTTACCGTGTGATCGACCTCAATAGAGGCTCGATCTGCGGTCATTTTTGCTGTGGGAAGATCGCCCTTGCGGGCAAAGGCCAGCGCAAGATTGTAGAGCAAGCGCGTTTTTGTGATCTCGTCTTCCGCGGGAACGGAGTCCAGAGTTTTGTTGTACAACTCAACACCTTCTTCAAATTTTCCAACTCGAACCAGGGCAACTGCTGAGCCGTTCATGTCGGAAATGAGTTGTTCAATGGAGCCCATGTGAAACATGAGTTCTCTTGCTTTTTCAGTGTCGCCAGACTTGATAGCGACTTTGGCCTCAGCTGTCTGAACACTCTCATTATTGGCATCCATTTCTTTGGCTGCCTCAAGAGATTCTTTGGCCTCATCTTCTTGGCCGGCCTCAATCTGTGCTTCGGCGAGCTCACAAAGACGCTCAATATTTTTGGGTGAGAGGTTGTGAGCCCTTTCGAAGCACTTCACTGCCCCATCAAACTCTCTCAGGCTGGCCATACAGCGGCCAAGCAGTGTGAAACTCTTGATTTGATCTCCACCCAGCTGAATGGCCTTGATGCTCAAGACCTTTGCCGACTCATAGTCGCCAGCAACGTAAAAGCGGAGTGCTTGGACGTAGAGTTTCAGATCTTCGGTGCTTTCGGGGTGTTCCGTGAGTTTGCGATAGAGCTTTTCCACAGCCCGAAGGTCATTGAGACTCAGTCGTTCCTGAATCTTCCGTTCGATCCATTTCGGGGTTGTGGGGCTTGTGTGTTGCTGGATTGCAATAAAGGCCGCTTTGATAAAAATCTTTTCATCAAGAGGCTTTTCAACCCCTGTTGAAACACTCATCTCATTTAAGATGGGCACATCGTCTTTCTTGAGGAGTGAGCTCAAGACGATCACCGGCACCAAGCGAGAAGTGATTTTTCTCAGGCGCTGAATGAACACATGCCCCGTGAGCTTGGGAATGCGCCACTCCTGGATAACCAAGTCCACCCCTGGGTTGGCTTGAAGCCAGGTCACAGCACTCTCACCGTCAATGGCAAACTTGATCTCTGCTTTGTCACAGTATTTGAGCAGAGTTTCCTTGAGATGGTTGTGGATGGATTCGTCGGGGTCGACCACCAAAATCCGCTTACAGGGCAGAGAGAGTTGGACTTCTTCGTCATCGTTCAGATGCTCTTTCGCAAACTTCTCCCACCCTTCAACATCTGAAGCCTTTGCTTGACCGAGTGTCTTGAGCGCGTCTTCACGTTTTTCAAGCGCAAATTGATTTCCAGCGAGGTTGAAGACAGCAAAAGGACTCGTGGGGTAAGCCTTCACAAGATCTTCACAGGTTTCAATCAGCAGGTCGGCCTTTCCCGCGGAGCGAAGATAAATTTGCAAAAACTCAAAAGCTGTGAAGACAGTGTTTCCATTTTGTTGTTTGAAAATGTCGAGAAAGTCTTTGAACTCACGAATGAGTCCGTCTTTAGAGAGGTTCGACTTAGGGTGCCAGGTTGTGAGCCCAAGGTGGAAGGCCTGAGGCAGGTGCTCTGTCTCGTTGTCGTCGATCAACAGGGTGGTCACGGTGCTTTTGAACTTTTCGTGTTTGTTGATCAACGAGAGCAGCTGAAGAGCATTCACAGGTTGATCGGCTTGAAGGGGGAGAATGAGCCAATCGGCTTGTTCAACTTCAAGGTAACCCAGAGCGCTTTTCACCGTGTCCATGGACTGAATTTCAGAGAAACCGATAGATTTGATCACATCACTGATCATACCTCTCACGTTTCCTGAAGATTCGACCAGCAATACTTTTGCGCTAAAATCCTCAAACCGGGAATCCATAGATGGCTGACTCCACATTTTTCACCACTCGGGGGTATGCAAAGGTTGCAAGGCCGCAAAAGTGGGGAATTGCCTGAATGAAGATCCTAACATGATCCGCTGTGAGGATCATCCAGCCCGGCCTCAAGCAGGGGGTTGTTTTCCTTGAAGGGGAGGTGCTCTTCGTATTGACGGAGACCGTCGATGATAGCTTGGCGCTCCTCGGCGCAGAACTCTCCAAACGCCCGATGGATCTGGGATTGGAAAAAGCAATGGGCGCTTGTTGTGAAGCTGGGGAGGAATCCTCTGCTGATCTTATGGGAGCCCTGCGCTCCAGCCTCAAGAATCTGAGTTCCCCGGGAGATGGCATGTTCGATGGGCAAGTAGTAGCACAGCTCAAAGTGAAGAAAGCGTCGGTCTTCGAAACAACCCCAGTAGCGCCCGTACATGCAATCTCCCTCGTGGAAATAGAGGGCACCAGCAATAGCCTTTCCGGTGTTTTTTCGAATCGCAACAAAAAAAGTCACACACTCAGACATCTTTTCAAACACTTCCTGGAAGTATCCGGGGGTTAGGCAAACGAAGGACATCTTCTCCGCATTGGTCTTTCGGTAAAGCGTGTATGCAAACTCGGCCCACTCTGGGGTGAGCTCTGCTCCGGTGAGTGTTTTGAGCTCCAGGTCGCTGTCAAGGTTTTTCCTCTCGTATCGGATCTCCTTGCGCTTTTTCTTTTTGAGGGCCGACAGGAAGTCTTCGAAGCACTTGTAGTTCTCGTTGCGCCAATGGAACTGAACTCCGGTGCGCAAATGAAACCCCTGACTCGCGTGGAATTCATTTGACTGCGGAGAAATGAAGAGGTTGTGCTGGGAGCTGAGGTGGAAACGCCTAGCGGTGTTTTTGAGTTGATGAATGAGTTGAAGTTGGATCTGATCGTGTTGGGGGCCTGGAGCGCACAGGAGTTTTTGACCGGTGGCGGGCGTGAAGGGGATGCTCGAAACTCCTTTTGGGAAGTAGGCGGCGCCCAATCGTTCATGGAGTTCCGCCCATTCATGGTCAAAAACGAACTCGCCGTAGGAGTTGGTTTTTTCATAGAGCCAAGTGGCTCCGCAGAGCTTGCCGAGATCATCCTTGAGAAGAATATAGGCTGGAAACCACCCTGTTCGCTTCCCAAGGCAATGGGTCGTTTCGAGTGTCAGCAAGTGGTCGTGGCGGCTAAACGGAAAGTGAGGATCTCGAAGAGATTCCCATTCGTCGGCTGAGACATCCCGCAGGCTCGACACAATTTGTACTTCCATGATCCGCCCGTAATTTCCTTTTGAAGAGTGACGCGGTGAGTTAGTATTATGGTGAGGTGTGATGAGCAATCAAGGGAGAGCTATGAGCGGGCGAGAGAATCAAAATGACTCGGGGTCACATGACACCTTGGTCCAGACCGATGAGTCGACCGAGGTGAAAGAGCCGTCCATGTATCGGGTTCTGCTCATGAACGACGACTTCACGCCCATGGAGTTTGTGGTGCACATTCTTATGAAGTTCTTTGGGAAATCTGAGACTGAGGCCACAAGTGTGATGCTGGAGGTTCACAACAAGGGAAAAGCGGTTGTGGGTGTTTACACCCGCGAAGTGGCTGAAACCAAGACTCATCTTGTCAACATTTTCGCAAAACAACACGAGTTCCCCTTGTTATGCCAATTTGAAAGGGATTGAAGATGATGAATGATGCGTCGGAACGAGCCCTGCAAAAGGCTCTGCAGTACGCTCTAGAGCAGAGAGATCCCTTTCTGACGGTGGAGCACTTGTTGTGGTCGCTATTGGAAGATGCCGAGATTAAGAAAATCGTTGAGGGGTGTGGGGGCGAAGTTGGGGCCCTTCGGCAAAACCTTGAGAGCTTTTTGGCAAAACAGCGTGAGTCGGTGGGGCGTTTGCCTGACTCCCCCACCGATGAGGAGGGTCAGTCACCTCAACCCGTTGCAACCCTGGCCTTGCAAAAGCTTTTGCAGCGCGCGGTGATCAAGGTTCGCAGTGTGGAAAAAAGCGAGGTTCGCACCGGAAACCTGCTCATCGAGATTCTGGACGAAAAGGAGAGCTTTGCGAGCTATTTCATGAGGCGGCAGGGAGTGAAGCGTTTTGACGTGGTTCGTTTCTTCTCCCACGAGCTTGATTCCAGCTCCGGAGCTGAGAACGATGGTGAATCTAGGTCGCTGGGAGAGGGAGGCGAAGGTGAAGAGACCGACCGCTCTTCGGGAGCTCGACGTCCCAAAAAATCCATGCTCAAAGAGTATTGTGTGAACCTCGTTGCCAAGGCAAAGGCAGGCAAACTCGAGCGGGTGATTGGGCGTGATGCTGTTATTGAACGCTGTTTGCAGATTCTCAACAGGCGCACCAAAAACAATCCCTTGCTCGTGGGAGATCCCGGAGTTGGCAAAACAGCCATTGCCGATGGAATCGCGCAGCGACTTGCCGCCGGAGATGTGCCTGCTCCTCTCAAGAATGCCGAGGTTTACTCCCTGGACATGGGCTCGCTGATTGCGGGAACCCGGTACCGTGGTGACTTCGAAGAAAGGTTGAAAGGGGTCTTGAAGGAGCTTGAAGCTCGGCCGCATGGCGTCCTTTTCATTGACGAGATCCACACAATTATTGGTGCTGGTGCAACGAGTGGGGGCACCATGGATGCCTCGAATCTGCTCAAGCCGGGGCTCGCCAACCGATCTTTGTGCTGCGTTGGCTCCACCACATTCAAAGAGTATCGCAGCGTCTTCGAAAAAGATCGAGCGTTGAGTCGGCGGTTCCAAAAAGTGGATGTGAGCGAACCAAGTGCTGCGGAAACTGTGACCATTCTCAATGGTATTAAGCCTGATTTTGAAGATCATCACAATGTTTCTTTCTCAAACCGTGCTGTGCAGACTGCCGTGGATCTGTCGGTGAAGCACATTCAAGACCGCCGGTTGCCAGACAAGGCCATTGATGTTCTTGACGAAGCGGGGTCGCGGGTTTCTTTGCTCAATCGCACCGACAAGCGCAAAACCGTTTCTGTTCGTGACATCGAATATGTAGTGAGCAAAATGGCCCAAGTTCCCATGGGGCACGTGACAGCCGATCAGCGGGTTGAGCTCAAGGGTTTGGCGGCAGAGCTGAAGTCTCAGGTTTTTGGCCAAGATGAAGCCATTGATGCCGTTGTGAGCGCCATTAAAATGGGACGGGCAGGGTTGCGTGAAGACAACAAGCCGGTGGGCTGCTACCTCTTTACGGGTCCAACTGGTGTGGGAAAAACAGAGGTGACCAAGCAGTTGGCCCGCTTGCTCCGTATTGAATTGATTCGGTTCGACATGAGCGAGTACATGGAACGTCACTCCGTGTCCCGGCTCACTGGCGCGCCGCCGGGATATGTTGGCTATGAGGAGGGAGGTCTTCTGACCGAGGCCGTCACTCAAAATCCCCATGCGGTGATTCTGTTTGACGAGATGGAAAAGGCACACCCTGAGGTTTCCAACATTCTGCTTCAAGTTATGGACAACGGGCGCCTCACAGATTCCAATGGCAAAGTGGCCGACTTCCGCAACACCATTGTGATCATGACTTCAAATGCGGGAGCTCGAGAACTCGCCACAGACGGCATTGGTTTCATTCCAGAAGACTCGAAGGATCGATCGAGCCATGCTGTGAAAGAACTCTTTTCTCCGGAGTTTCTCAACCGTCTCGACGCCATTGTTGCTTTTGGGCACCTGGGAGAAGATGTGGTGGGTCAAGTGATCCGCAAACTGCTCCGAGAGTTTGCGGATCATCTGGCGAAGAAGAAGGTCCACTTGAACTACTCTGATGCCGTTGTGAAGTGGCTTTTTCAAAAGGGATACGACAGGGCCTATGGTGCTCGGCCTCTGCGTCGCTGCATTGATCGGGAGATTAAGAAGAAGATGGTTGACGAGATTCTCTTTGGTGCCATTGAGAAGGGTGGAAGTGTTCAGATTGATGTGAAAGACGATGAGTTGGTGTATGCCTTTGAGTCGAAGTGAGGCAACACTTTGCCTTGCTAGGGGATTGAAAGAACATGACCAACAAGAACTACAACATCGTTGAGGGTTTCAATCAGATTGCTCCAGCCTATGATCTCGCAAACGATGCCATGACAATGGGGCTGCACAGGAGTTGGAGAAAAACCCTCTGTCGACGGGCCGCCGATGCGGCGCCGAGGGGAAGTCGCCTCCTCGATTTGGCAACGGGAACCGGAGACGTTCTTTTTGAGATTGCCGAGCTTCGACCTGATCTAGAACTCATTGGTGCAGACCCATCTTCGGGCATGCTGGCTCAAGCTCGGCGTAAACACACTGAGCGCAAAGCAAATCAATTGAAAAAAATCAGTTTTGTTCAGGAAGATGGCCGCAGCCTCTCTTACAAGGAAGGCAGCTTCGATGTTGTGACGATTTCCTGGGGAATTCGCAACATCAATCCTCTTTCCGAAGGCTTGCGAGAGATACGGCGAGTGCTCAAACCCGGCGGCCAGGTCTTTGTGCTTGAAAGCGGTCAGCCAGAGTGGAAGGCGGTGAAGCTTTTCTACCGCTACTATTCGAAAATATTACCTTTTATTGGTGAACGAGTTTCAAAATATCGGCCTGCCTATCAGTACTACACTCAGTCTGTAGATGGTTTTCCCAGCGGCTCAGAATTTGTGGCACGGCTTCATGAGTTTCAGTTTCGCCAACCTCGGTATGAGGCTCTTGCGGGTGGGGTTGTGTACCTCTACAGCGCCTCAAAAATGTGACTGTCTTTGAAACATTCAGCATTTTGTTTATCATCGCGCCATTTCGCACATGAGGAGGTGAGGTCAATGGTGCTGTCTGCCAAAGACAATTCAATCAAAATAGGTGCTTCTGACACCCGCGCCTGTGAAGTGAGCTGGTTTGCACCACTTTGTAGCGATGATTTTCGCTTTCTGGGTGTGCCGGAAGACGATCTGAAGAGCTCCTTTTCCCACACGAAAGAAATACTATTGACTGCTGAGAGGCAGGGCTTCAACAACATCCTCTGCCCATCGTCTTTTCAGGTCGGACAAGACCCCTTGCTCTTCGCTGCGGCAATGGCTCAGCACACAGAGCGAATGAATTTACTGGTTGCCGTGCGTTCCGCCGAGATCCACCCGCCGATGTTGGCGCGTGCCATCTCAACTCTCGATCACATGCTTGCGGGTCGCCTCACAGTGAACATCATTTCCTCTGATCTTCCGGGAACCAAAATGGAGTCGGAGCCACGCTATGAGCGATCGCGCGAGTGCCTCAAGATTCTGAAGGGGTGTTTTGAAAAAGACTCTTTGGAGTATGGTGGGAGCCATTACCCTGAAATCAATCTTCCGTCGACCGACCCGGCAAAGCCCTACCAGCAAAACGGCGGTCCGCTTCTCTATTTTGGGGGCTTATCTCCTGCGGCCAAAGATCTCTGTGCTGAGTTCTGTGACGTCTTTCTCATGTGGCCATAACCCTCAGCCCGCTGGCTCATCTCCTCCATGTGAGCCCGGAGCTGCTCCTGGGTTTCGG
>JANQPW010000191.1 GCA_028285285.1 Silvanigrellales bacterium | reverse complement strand
GCCGTCGGCAGCAATGGAAGCCGCATTTTCAGCGATCACGTTGTGCCAACCACGCTCATTGCGAAAAGACTCCCAATTGAAACCTTGGAGAATCACCTCTGTGACCGGCCGGCCCCTTTCGGGAGAGTCTCTGGAAACGGAGGCCCAAGCAAAAGGGCCCACAGCCGACCCCAGCCCCATCACACACACCATTGCGCCGCCAAAGATGGTCTTTCTCCTGCTCGCTTTCATGAGCCCTCCCTCTTCCATTCAAACAGCTGATTGGCTTGTCTGAATGAGAGTTTTACGCAATTTTCACAAAGAAGGCAAAGTTCAGCCTGAGAAGACCTGGCTCACGAGGCCTGGGTGGCCTCTTGCGAGGGCGGTGACTTGCGGGGACGCTCTTGGGTTTCTCCCGTGGCCAACGGAATCTGTTGCAAAGTCGACGCTCCCAGCCGTTTGAGCTCTTCCACCTGCCAGGTGACACTTCCCCGACCGGTTGTCCACCGCCGAAGAACACTTGAGTGGGCATCGGCAGCCTGCTCCAAGTGCCGACCCAATTGGGTGAGATCTGTCATGCACAGTGCGAACTTATCATAGAGTTTGCCCGCTCTGTGGGCAATTTGGCGGGCATTGTCGTTCTGCCGCTCTTCATTCCACAGCTGAGCCACCAGCTTCAACGCAACCACCAAATTGGTGGGAGAACAGAGAATAACGCCGCTATGAGAGGCCATTTCATAGACTTCAGGGGCCTCGTCAAGCAAAAACAAAAAAGCACTTTCCACAGGAACAAACAGGAAGACAAACTCTGGGCTTTGCAAGCCTCGCAGCCGACGGTAGTCTTTGCCAGCCAGATCGGCTATTTGAGCTTTCACAGCCTGCACAAAGGTCGCTTTCAAAGCCACATTCTTTTTCGCGTCTGCTTGTGGGTCAACCCCCACCTCAGCTCCACTGCGATGAGACAAAAGCCTCTCGTAGCTGTTCAGGTTGAGCTTGGCATCTACGATCACATGCTTTCCGCGTGGGAGACGCACCACCACATCGGGTCGCCGGTTCTTCCCGGCATCATCCTTCAGGTCAATCCCCTTCGCCTCGCGGACGTAGTCACGCCCCTCTGTGAGCCCCGAAGCCTGCAACACACGTTCCAAGATCAGCTCGCCCCAGCCACCGCGGAGCTTAGCATTTCCAGTGAGAGCTTGAGCCAGGTTTTGAGCGGTTTCCTGGGTTCGTGCCTGAGCGCCCATGAGAGACTCAATGATCTGTTTCAGAGCAAAGACTTCTTTGCGTTCTTCGCTATAGCAAGAGTTCACTGTTTTGTTGAACTGCTGCAATTCGTCACGCAGCGGCTGCAACTGCATCAAATTGTCGAGGCGCTCCGACTGGCTCTGCAACAACGCTTCTTTTGCGGCCAATTCGCGCTGGGCCTCATCTCTTGTGGAGCGCAGATCGAAAAGACGTTTTCGAGAGAGAAAGAAAAACCATGCCGCGGCAATCGTGCTGAGCAAGAGAAGAACAATCAGAACATTGTCCAACCATAGGTTCATGAAGACTCCGGCTCTTTCAAAAAGGCCAGGTGCACATCGAGCAGCTGTTCAGACTCCAAGGCCTCTCCACACACCGGGCACACTGCAGGGGAAATCACAAAGCGCCCCGACTTTCCTAGCGAGATATCACCCTTCACATTCAGCAA
>JANQPW010000173.1 GCA_028285285.1 Silvanigrellales bacterium | reverse complement strand
CCAGCTTGTTTTTGCGGGCACGGCAACGGCCGGGATTGCACCCGCCTTTGGGCTTGCCGATCGCTTGGGAGCTTCCTTTGTGTATGTGCGATCTGCAGCAAAGAAACATGGATTGGCGCGACAGTTTGAGGGGCACTTGCCTGCCGGAGCACCCGTTGCTGTGATCGACGATATGGTGAGCACGGGGGGAAGCCTCAAGCAGGCTGCGGCAGACCTCTTGCAAGCCGGCCACCAGGTGGTGATGACCTCAAGCTTCACAAGCCGTCGTTCTGGCGCGAACTCCCTTTCCGAATTGACGCCTTTCTTCTCCGTTTTTTGGCTGCAGGAGCTTCTGGAAACAGCGAAGCAGCTGGATTTGATTACAGCGGAGCAGTGGGAGCGCTGTGAGGCATGGTTGGGAAGAGAGGGCTAAGGTGTGCCCGACCCCGCCGCCGGCTGTCAAAAGGTTGGAATGTTTACCCCACGCAAAAACATCTCCACGTTTTCCCCGCTGGGGAAGGTGTCCGCTTCTTCAAGAAGCTGCCGAAACTGTGGCTCAAGTTCGTAAGGAGCGTCGGAGGCGTACTCAGGGGAGGTGTGTGTCCCTCCGCTTTCATCAAACACGATCGGGATCTCCACAATCTGGCTGAGCGAAGCCAATCCATCGCCGCCTCCCCAAACATGGAACTTCTTGTCGAATTCAAACTTTTTCGGTTGGCCGCCTACCGGTACGGTTGCCGATATCAAATGCACGACTCCGCCGAGTGTTTCAAAAGGGTGGCCAAAGGCGGTGTCCTTGGGGCGTCGCCATTCCACGTGGGTGCGCAGGCCTTGGTTTCTTCCATTAAAGAGGTTGACGATGGCTTCATAGGTCACGAATCGGAATTTTGAATCGGAGCCTTCAGCGGTCTTCTCGAAGTAAACGTCTGTGTCAATAAAGATCGCCGTGTGTTCCAACCGCTTTCTTCCACTTGCTTCAATGACGGAGAGCAGCAGATAGTCACCGGTTTGGAGAGCTTGGTTTCTTTCGTGGGGAAAGAGAGGAGACAGATCGGCTGGAGAGCTGGTCTCGGCGTATTGCAAAAAGCTGCTGGTTTGATCGCTTGTGAGTTGAGGAAGAATTTGTTCAAAGGGAACGTGGAACGAATTGAAGACCTGTTCCTTCGGGTCTCTTTCCTTTGCAATTCTGGTGAGCTCCCATGTTGTGTTCCAGCAGTTGATGGATGTGGTGGCTCGTTGGGTGCGAATAGAGGAAAACCCGGGGAAGACGATGTCGGCCAGGTCTGAAAACCAGAACCCCTTTTCAAATCTCTTCCCGGAAAGTGCCTGATAATAGGGGGGAAGGAAGTCCGTGAGGGGGTAAACCCGTTTTTCGGGATCAAAGCTGATTTTGCTTTTGTGAAGGCTGTGACCGCTGTAGAGAGCCATGAGACCCTCAAACTGCTTTTCTGTGATGTCTAGAAAGGAGATCTTCCACTCGTTGATGCGGTGGTCGCTGAAGGTGTGGTCTTGAACCAAGATTTGCTCCGGCGCGACAACGCCCAATGCACCCTCTGGAAGCATTCCCTCAACTTTGACCAAGTGTCCGTTTTGAGAGTCGTCGTCAATTCGTTTGACAGCCGCGTTGAGTCCGTTCAACGAACAGGCCGTGAAGGCCAAAGAGCAAGCCGTGAGAGTGAGAAAAAGGGCTGGTTTCATGAGACTTGAACTCCGTGAAATTGTGCTCAAAGAGAGGGATCCCGAGCGGGTGCAGCACACCCATTGGCGCAGCAAGACCTGGGCCAAGCATGCGGAAATGGCATGGAAGGTGCTTTCATTGCGGCAGGTCATCCAACCTTAGTCAGGACTCTCACGTTATGAAAAGTATGCTCCTCCTTTTGCTTCTTGCTTTCGCCGTCTTGCAGACTGGTTGTGATCAAAAGAACGGCCATGTCGAGCCACGTGCGGGTGTCAACACTCATGCTCTCGGTTCGATTTTTAGAACCAACTCCGCGGTGTTGGTGGGTTCTCCCCTTCTCAACACTCGCATGGAGCTGCCCGGGGTCATGCTCGATATTGAGGGCCTCAAACCTATTCTTGAATCGGATCATTTCGGATACACGGTCACGCCACTCTATGATTCCACAGTATCTAGTGCGCTGAATGCCATTGCCGATGCCGCAGTTTCGGCAGGGAGATTTGGGACCCTTTTTGTCTACTATGGTGGCCATGGTGAGGAAGACGGATGTCTCCTTTTCAAGAAAGGCCACTACCGCGATCGCATCACATCTCTGAGCGGTGAGGAGATGCTGACCGTGATCGCACGGGCACGCGATGCAGCAGGGCTGCCTGCCCTCAGCCGAATGATCGGAGTTTTTGACAGTTGTCACAGTGGCCAGTGGATCAACGGGAAGCAAGACCTCATAGCCCTTAATGAAGAAATTAGAGCCTTTCGTGAAGGAGTCTTCATTGCGGCCGCCGACAAACGCGAGTTGGCTCAAGACCTGGGCAGTGCAGGTTTGTTTTCAATTGCATTCGAAACCCTTTTGAAGACCCTGTCCGAAAGACAAGAAAAAGTGACGCTGAACAAATTTTTGAGAATGCTCACAGCATCGGTTGACGATCTTGCCGTTCGCCTTCAGGTCCCTCCCCAGCGGGTCACGCACGATGTTTCAAGAAGGAACCTCCTCAGAAACACCCTGTTTGACTGATTTGGTCTTTGTTTTGCTGCTCTTCGAGTTGCCCTTGCTGTCTGCAAGGGTGGTCACCTGATGGCCTGTTGTTCATGAGGATCCATAAATGAAGAAGATGCTGGGCTTTTTTTCTGTTCTCTTGGTCACGACAACCATCTCCTGTGGTGGGTTTCTAGCCATACAATCTGCTCCATATGACGATGTGTCCACATGCCCGGCAGCAGATGATGGCTTTACGGGTGGCTGCCTCACTCTCCCGGAAGACTGGTCTCAAGGAAAGAGAAGCAAGCGCTTCATTCAACTTTTCTACCAATGGAGAGGTCAACAAGATCCTCGTAAAGAAACAATCGTTGTGGTGAATGGTGGGCCGGGATCAAGCCTTCACGGCTATGCCTCCGACCCCGCCGTGTTGGCCCTCGCAAAGAATCACAACCTCCTGTTTTACGACCAACGTGGAGTGGGGCGCTCTGCAGCTGTCACGGCTGAAAACCGGCAAGGGCTCGACCTGGGTCTCTACCTCACCGACAGCAATGTTTTGGATTTAGCTGAACTTGTGAGGCAAGTTGTGGGGCGCCGTGCTGTGATTCTCGGGCATTCCTATGGTGCTCACGTGGCCTTCGCCTTTGGCGGGCAGCACCCTGAGCTGGTGAGTCGACTGATCGCTCTGAATGGAACTACCGACGAGATGGGTATGGTGCTGCAGAGCTTGAAGAAACAAGAGGCTTTCACGCTGTCTCTTTCTCAGTTGGATGAGCCCCAGCTCACGGCCTTTTTGCAGGTCGCGCAGCGCGGAGAAGCGGTCAACTCCCAAGGTCAGCCCATTGCCTTTACTGACTTAATGATGGGTCTGACCCTCAAGATTTCCTCCTATGCAGGCCAAAGCGTTGAGGTGGCAGCGGCGGTAAGAAAACTGATAAAGGCAAACAAGAAAGCGATTGCCGCACAACTTGAGGTTAATGCTGCGAAAGAGGGGGTGGCCAAGTCACGGTCAGCAGAACCTCTCGTGCGCGTGGAAGCGTTGCCAGAAGAGGGTTTCAATCCCTTCATGAACCCCTACATTGTTTGCCACGAGTTCATCAATGAAAAGTCTATTCAAGGTTACGCCGAAAACGTTCAGGCCTTTTCCAAACAGTACATTCAGAACGCGTGTGGGCCCGTGCTTGAAGAAGAAAAGGTGAGGGTGTTTGATGTGAAGTCGCAACTCGGCGCTATTGACTTTCCTGTGCTCATTGTCGGAGGAACCCACGATCCTCTCGTGCCATTGGAAACCCAACAACGTGATCATAAGCTTCTCACAGGCCTTTCAAAGAACGTTCAATTTGTCACCTTTGAAAACACGGGCCATCAGATCTTTTCCGAAGCCCCGAAGTGCTTTGACCTGGCAATGACCTCATTTCTTTCGGCGCAGAAAGTGAAAACAGGCCAACGCTGGTGTGTGGAAAGTGCGGCTCAGTTAACACGGCAGCCTGTTGTTGTTGAGCCGTCGCAGTGATTTGCCTGGCCACGGTGCCTTATCAAAGGTTTTGCCGAGCCGAGGTGGGTAAACTTGAGCTCTGAAGAGATCTGCTTAGCTTTCGGTTTCCTTTTCCACCCATTGGCGAAAGCCCATTGTTGAGTCGACTTCCCAAAACAGGATCTGGGGCAAGTCATAGGGGTGGTTTTCTTCAAGCCATTTGACCAAACTTTTCCCTTGCTTTCGCGAGGTTTTAAACGCAACGCTGTGCTCTTGCTCTGAGGAGAGCTTTCCCTCCCATTTGAAACAAGACTCAGTTGCAGTGGTGGAGGCGCAGGCCGCTAGCCCTGCCTCAACCACTGCTAGAGACAACCTTCTGGCATCGTCCAGGTGTGCCACGGTGGTTTTCACAAGAAGGATTTTTTCAGAAGACACGGCTTCCCTCGTGTTTTGCTCTTTAGTGGCCCGTCCAGGCGTCGAGAAGTTCTGGCCTGCGGTTGATGTTCGCTTGGCCACTCTCTGTGCGACCTGGGCTGATCTCATGATTCTGAAGAGTGTCTTCCCATTTGAAGTACAGCAAATGGGATTCTTGAGAATCAAACACCGCATAGGGTTTGACCTGAAAGCTGCGGTTCCAAATGCTCCCGGAGTTTCCCCCTTGACCAAAGCACATTCCCTGCACCAGAAACACATGCTCCAGATAAGGCAGGCCGTTCTGTCTGTGATCAAACTGCAGTTGGAGTTCATCCCGGGAAATCCATTGGCCTTTTCCTCCAGTGGTTCCTCCGAGGTAGAGCCCGATTCCCCTGAAATTCTCACTCGAAAAGGCGTCACTGGTGATGATTGTGGACACTTCGAGGAGCTCGCATTTTCCGCTTCGTTCTCCCAAAAGAAACGAGGACGCTAAAGGGAGTCCAGTGAGTTCGGAGACTTCTTTTTGGCAATCAACAACTCCTTCGGTTGGAGTTGGGGTGCAAAGATCTCGCTCGAGCGGCAGGCCCCCCAAGGCAGGAACACGAGCGTCGCCCACATTGCCATGCGCTTCACCCGTGAGGGAGCGGAAGCTCAAGAGTTGGATGTCTCGTCCTGTTTCGTCAATGATGTCTTGGGCTAGCCCATGTTGACTTGTCGCAAACATAAGCACAGCCGTTCCCGCGAGTGTTGCCGCCTTAGCCGTTGCTTGAGTTCTTTTAAAACACATATCAAACCTCCTGTTGCGTGTTTGGCGGGGTTATCTTGAGTCCCCGAAGGGGTTTGTCTCATGGGCACATCAGAAGTTCTATGCAAATCGAGACAAAAAGTGGGTCGTTTTGAGTCGCCGCTCCCGTAGTGGACCGCTCATCAGAGTTCGATCACTTTCCACTTTCCGCTCGTTGTCAAATGTGCCTGCGCTGGCAAACGCATCAAACCCCAGGTTTCAGCCAGACCATTGTCTGTGAAGCAGCGGTTGTCAATCCCCATCTTTTGTGCCGTTGAAGCAATTTTTTCTGGCAGATCAAAAACACCCACGAAAATCGATTGGGGGTTGTTGCGTTCTTCCAAAATGTGGCTTTTGCAGCTGGAGCACCAGGAAGCAAAAAAAACGATGGAGTTGACTCCGTCACTTTGGGTGGGTGCGGTGACCGCGGAGAGCTTGGCTGGGCTCAGAGGAGGGCAGAGGCCCTGCTCACTCCCCCTCGGGCTTGTTGTGGAACAAGCTGAGAGAGTCGCAAGACTGAGAAAGGGAAGTGCTCGCAAGTTGTCAGCTTTCAAAAAGAAGAGGTGAGAGCTGTGGTGTAAACCACCGACCGACTGGAGTTTTTGTTCGGGCTGAGCACCCCGTTGTGAGACATGGTGAGACGCAGAGCAAACCCTTCCGGAAGGGCAATGTCGCCCGTGAGAAAGAGTGACTGGGTGAGTTCGTCTGAGTTTTGAACCACCTCACCATCGCTCTCTCGCGCAGCTCTCTGAGAGCGCACCCAGCCAAAAAGCACTTGGTGTTTGTCGGTGAAACCATAACCGGTGGTCACAATGGTCACAATTTGGTTGCCTCGGTTCACGGCTCTTCCATTGTACTCCGCTTCAAACGGCACGGTTCCCAATGCCGCAAGGCCAAACTTGTATGCGGTCACGGCCCACCACGAGTCGATTTGCGCACTCAGCTCATTGAAGCCATTGCCGCCAACATCAATGTAGTTTGCTGGCGACTTTGAATTGTAGGTGGAGCGAGCCACGCTGTGCTTGTAGTTTGCCGAGAGTTGAACTTGGGGAACGAACGGCTCCGTGAAGTCGGGGGCGAGGGCTACCCAGTACACACTCAACAGGGGATCGGCCACCAAAAACTCTTGTTCTTCACCCTTGCTATTGGCCAGTAAAGGGGTAGATATCGTGCCGAAGAACATGCCTCGGCGTGCACCGAGTGCTAGTGTCAAAGTTTCCTTTTTCACGGGCCCATTGTCGGTGCCAATTTTTTGATCGGCAGTCACAACTTCAAAGGCACTGGCCAAGGAATAGCCCACATATGCTTTGTAGCGCTCATTGGGGTACAGCACGAGTGGTGCGGCGCTGCCGCTGCCACAGGAGGCACATGCCCAGGCCTGACGCTCTACCCCGAAAACACTCACAGTGGCTGCACTCAGAAGTGCAGCTCCCACGAAGGTATTGACCATTAAGGAACCTCAACGGGGATGGCCACAGTTTCTCGTGTGTCTCCCACACGGATCTTGAGCCGAACAACCCATGGGCCTGACATGGTGAACAGAATTCCCGACACACGGTATTGGGCGAGAAGAGAATCAACCGCTGCCGAGTCGTCAGCGGGGGAAAGCACTTCAATTTGCTGGCGCCTCATGTCGGTGCCATGGTCGTGGACATCCATAAACGGAACAACATCTTCCAACTCAACCCGCCCAGACGCTCCCTCATAGTTTCGAATGCTCAACATGAAGGAGTTGTTGTAGTTGCCCACGGTCAAGGGAGCACTCCACTCCAAAGAAGTGGCGCACTCGAGATTGGAGCAATCCAACTTCTGTGTGCCGCTCTCTTTGGAATCTGGAGTTTTCGGGGTTGGGGTCTTTGGAGGGGTGCTTGGGTTGTTGTCTCCAACGGTTTCCACCGGAGCCGCAATGGGCTCATCAGCTCCACAAGCTGCCAAGCTCAATGCCATGCCTGTCAGAAAG
>JANQPW010000156.1 GCA_028285285.1 Silvanigrellales bacterium | reverse complement strand
CGCGAGTCTCTCGCCTATTTGGTTCGTTCTGGCCGGGTTTCTGCTTCGCAGCAGCAAAGACTCGGCTTTCTTCAGTCGGTTCTGGAGGGGAGTAAACTGCCGTTTGGGCATTTTGTGGCAAATGGAAAAGACAGTGGGAGGTCTTCAGGGTTCAAGTCAGACGAATGGGTCATATCTCTGATGAGTGGTGGGCCTCAACTGACCGTGCATAACCTTCTTGAAGAGTTCGGAGACCGTTCTTCGGTTTGGCGCGATCTCGGCAACGACCTCTATCAGGCCCACCGGGCAAGCGGCCATCTCACTGCCCTCCGAAGACGTCCTGATCCTCCCTTTATTGAATTCTATGCAGGAGAGCTCTTAGGTCTTGTCGCCAGTAAGTCGCCTCCACTCCAGAAAGCCTTGCAGAGGTGCGGAATTCGTTGGAGTCACTCAATGTCTCCATCGGTGAGTTTTGATGAGATTCAACAGGCGATGGAGAGCTGGTACTCTTCACTTTTGCCAAATGATCTTGTCGTTTCCCAAATGCTTCTGGAGGCAGCGGAAGACGAAAAGATGCAGAGCTCTTGGAGGTTAAGTCAGGAAAAGGTTCGTGACTGTGCAAAACACGTTTTCGAAGCCACCCACCCCAAGCACTCAAACTCAGGCTACCTGCAATGGCTCAACACTGTGATTGATTTGCTCCCCAAAAACTCCCGTTGATCTTTAGCGTCAGGTCAGTTTGATCTCTGCAGAAGCACTTCCTTTTGGCCCAATGAATTTGGCAAAGACGCGATCCTTCTTGGAAAAATCCATAACGCAGATTTGGTTTTTTTGGATGATGGTTTCATGTCCGAGCTTGCCTTTGAATTTGAGCGCGTCATATTTGATACGGACATAGGTGGAGTGGTTGGCAAAACCTGCGCTTGTGCCAGCGGTGTCAAAAAGCTCTTCGGCCAGGTTGGCGCGGCTCACCACCCCAACCAGTTTTTTGTTGAGGGCTGCAGCCTGGTTTTTAGTGGGGCTGCAGGTGATTTGAACCAGCGGGAGCCGCCACTTCTCAGATCCAGAAATGCCCATTGTGCCCACGGCGGTGCCTTTGGTTATGTGGGAATAGTGCACATCACCCGACAAACTCACAAGCGATCGAGGCTTGGCTTCTCTGACAATCCAGTCAATAAACTGCGCACGACCCCCTTCCACGTCGTCCCACAGGTCGCCGTACTCAACATCAACGCGCTTGCCGTTTATCAGCATATCTGCGGCACGCAGAGTTAACATAGGCTTCCAGTTCAGCAGTGGAGAGGCCACAACTATCACGAGTGGACGTCCTTTTTTAGGAAAAACGAGTTTATCAAAAGCTGCTCGGGTCAGGTGGGAGGGCTTGTAACGATCATGGTGTCGTTCGGTTCGCAGATCGGTCACAACAACGGGTGGCTCGGAAGGAGCTAGGTATGACCATTCATGATAGGCCAACATGGGTTTGCCATAGTCGCGGTCATTGAAACGGTATAGCTTCCCATTGCTTTTCAGCTGTTTTCTTAGATGACTCTCGATGATTCCTAAAACCGCAAGTCTTGGGTTCGGAGGGTCTTGATAGTCTGGTGTGTTCCCCCACCCTTGGAAGGCCCAATAGGCTGCTAGACCGTTCGCAATGATGCGTCTGGCATACAGGTTATCTGTGTTTTTTAGCCACTTCTTTGATATGTTCCAGTCGTCGGTGACCTCGTGATCGTCAAAGGTCATGTATGTTGGAACGTTGGCCAAAACGCGCCGCATGGCGGCAATTCCTTTGATAAAACCACGCAGATTTTTGTCGCCTTGGCTGTCTTTGTTTCTGAGATTCTTTTCTACACCATACTTTTTTGCGAGCTCCGGATTCCAAACAAGAATGTACATGGCGGCAAACTCTCCGAAAGTGAGAAGGTGCCCCTCGCCATCTTGGGTGGTGAAGCCAGTGTCTTGACCATTGGTGCGTCGGGTGCCAAAGCGAAGTTTATGCCTCCACATGTTTGTGCGGGGAAAGTTTGGATTTCCTCCAGTGTGGAAAACAATGTTGCCCGCCGGTTGTTCAAACTTAATCTTTCCCGATGAGTCAGGCGAGCGGGGCATGTACTCGTCGTAGCCCATCAGATCCACGGAAAGTTTCCGTGTGGCCTCAAACAGCGAACGAGCAACATCGTCTGCGTAGATTTGGTCGCCGGTGAGAAACAGGGAAGCCGGCCTTCTTTTGGGAATGAACTGCATAATCGAAATGTAGAAATCGAGCGCTGTGCTGGCGTCTTCGCCGTCTGCCCCAGGGCGACGGCAGGAACATTGGGCTATGACGCCGGGGCTTGCGGCAATCGTAAAGGTTGGCACCTTGTAGTTTGAGTATGAGATACCCGAAACGAGATCTGTGATTTTCTTTTTAAAAGTGCTTCCATTGTTTTCTTCAAAGGTCAGTTCAAGATTGTAGCCAATGATCGTGTCAGTCGGAAAGCTCTTCTTTTCAGGGGGGCGTGCCGCACGCATAGAAACAAAAAGGTTTTTTCCCAGGCTTGCGTGTTCAAAGTCTGCGTTTCCGTAAAAGTGCGCTCCAACCCGTCGCTCATGATGGGGGCCGAGAAGCAGCTTTTCACCGTCTTTTTTTCGGGAAGAAGAACTGTCAAAACTAAAAAACTCTGGTTCGATGCCGACGACTTTCTTTGATGTCGCCACCCAAAACCAGACGACCTTGTCATAGGCGAGGCGCACAATGGGTCCAGCAAGAACAAGGGGTAATGCAGCGCTCATGGGAAGCGAACTCTTTCGTAGATAAAACCTTCAGTTGGTTCAAGAACTTCAAACTCATCAACAACTGGCCAAATATCGGCGGCTTCTTGGCCACTGGGAGCTATTTCTCCGTCTAGGCTAACGTAGTCAGGGCCAGGTGTTGCGCTTCTCTCTTTCTCGCGAATGTCTTCGATCTCTGCGAGCAGGTCACCCGTTGGTGTTCCTGCATCAAGGCTGAAACCCGTCTTACCCTCCACATGCTCTGCAAGCCACTCGCACGCCGCACGTTCTTGCCCCGGTCGCACTGGAACGCAGACACGCACCCATGGGCTGTTGAGGAATTCGTTCCTCCGCCTGTCTCCATCCAGTTGCAACGCCCAGCCAAGGGAAGCTCCAAAGGGGGCATGGTTGCTCTCATCTGTTATTTCATACTCTTGCCCATTACCGCTGTACCTCGGGCGCCACCATGAGGGGTGCACATAGTAAAAAATCGACGAGATTTCGAAAAACCGATGAAAGAGCTCAATTTCAACCGGCGCGGGGCCGCGTGTTTGCCCGGCTCCGAAGCCCTCCTCCACCATGCGGCGAAGGATTTCGTAGCGCTCTTCCTGTCTCAGATCGCTCGAAGGTCGAGAGCTGATGTTTCGTTTTGCTTCGATGATTCTGCGCGACCGTTCAAACTCCTCTTGGAGTTGCTGTGCTTCATAGTTGGCTCGTGCATCTTCTACCTGGGCATTCCACGCGTTCAGGGAGCTTTCAGAAGGCTCAAAGTAAGCGGTGAAGTTGACGAGGAGACGTCTGGCCGAGCCGCGGTCGATCCGTGCAAGAGCCTTTGTGGGAGGCGAGCCAGGCTGAACGACAGCCTGCTCAAGCAGCACAGGAGAATCGGGATCTTTCCCTTCTGGAGCTGCGTCGTTGACGTCGTTGATGATCACAGACTTTAGAACCCTATCAGCGTAGGCTGGGAACGAGAGTGTGATCACGCCGTTTGGTTGGCTAACTCCCACTACTTGCACGCCTGTCTCTTGGCTGGGTTCAGGGGCAGGAGGGGCTCCAGGGGGAAGGTGCGGTGTCGAAACTGGGGATGCTTCGGGATACATGACCATACGGCTTGTGACAAGGTTACGCCCAGGACTGCAAAGATAAAGCTGCCACACGAGGTGTGGTCCCATAGATTGCAGCTTAACCCGGACTTTTCTCATCACTCGCCTGAGGGCGTAGTTTACCGGGTCTTCAGTTTCATTTCTAAGAACACGTCGCACAGAGTATTCTTCGCCCAGTTCTTCTTCTGTTCTGACACTTACCGACACCGTTCTGCGCACCATTTCTGCTGAGCTGCGGGTGGTCCCCAACATACGCCGGCGAACCATTTCGCGGGCCTGTTCTGTTGACAAGCCAAGCTCCACATTTGTGCTTCCACCTGCGCTAAACACACCAACTGTTCCCTCGGCACGTGCTGAAAGTCCTATGGACATGTCCCGAGAAATACTAGACTGGACCGTTTCCGAGATTTCATCGACCACCTCCTCTTCGATCGAGCGGTTGTTCGTTGTTTCTATGCCATGGGTTTCAAGGCGCTCAAAGGTTCTGCGGCGGTAACTGCGCTCAACAACCTCCAGGTTTTCCAGGGGCGCAACGGCGATGGTCTGCTCAATGGGGCCAACCCCAGCGCCGGCATCAAAATAGAGTTGGCGATAAAAGTGGGCTATGCCTAAGGGAGAAAGTTCCCTCTGAATAAGAGAACCAGTAGCTACGGAGATGTCTTTTGCTTTGAGATCTGTGAGGATCTTGTCGAGGCTTTCAAATTTGAAGGCCTCATTTATTTTCTTTAAGATCTTTTTTCGTTGGTTAGAGGCACCACCTGGAGGTGGGGTTCGTGCACGGCCGATCGTGTCGAGCCGAGGGTTTTCTATTTCAACTTCCGCTAGTGGTTGGGTGCTTATCGATTCTGGCGGAGAAACAATGCCCGCACGAAACACAGCGCCGCTCAGAGGGCGCCTGACAGAGGAAAGCTCTCTTTTGAGAACCTGATCGTACACAGACTGGAGGCCTGGCCGGCTGAGCCACTGCACGATCAGGGGTTCATAAACGGCAACCCAAACGGTTGCAAAAGGGTCGCGAATAACAGCAAGATCCATGTCCTCAGTCCTTCTTCATTCTTGTTGCGCAGCATCTCGTTCTCCTGGCGGACTCTTCTAAATGTCGACGTAGAAATTTGGTAGAAGATACCTTGTTTCGGATATTCAGTTTCTTGTTTTTTTGGATTTTTGTTGGAAAGTGCCGCAGCCATAGCATCTTTGTTCCCAGCAGCCCCATGACCCGGAATTCTTTTCTCTGTTGGCGCCAGAATGACGACCGACAGACAATCCAAGAGTCGAGCCTAAGAAGAACACACCTAGGGGAATCCAATGGAGTCAGGGCAACGTCCGTTTGTGCAGCGATTCGGGGTTTATCGCGCGGTGTTTATTGCGCTGGTGGTGGGAGTTGTTCTCATCTCCATCAACCAGCTAGATGTGCTTCTTCGTGGTGAGGCAGATGCGACCGTTTGGTTGAAGGTCTTCCTCACACCCATTGTTCCTTTTTGTGTTTCTTTATTTACAAGCGCTATGTCAACGCTCCGTGACGAGAAGCGTTGGAAAAGAGCTCACGAAAAAGCACTTGTTTCCGCGCAAGGTGAATCTGAAAAGACAGTTGAAACGGTGCGGCTCATCGAGTCACAGGCAGCGGAGCTGCGCAGTCGTACAGAAAAAGTATCGGAGCGGGCAAACATCGTTTTCCAGGGCTTGGTTCAAGGTGAGGAGCTATTTTCGAGGCTCAAGAGCGAGTTCAATCAGTGGCTTGGTGAAGTGAAGGTCACGCAAAGCGAGGTTAACAGCAGCCTGTCTGATTTGAAGCAAAGAGGAGAAGACTCGCGCGCCTCGGTCATGGAGGCTGTGTCTGAGAACCAGAAGGGTTTGGGCCTTGTGACTTCAAATCTGCGGGAAACTAAGGCCTCGGTTGAAACAACTGTGTCTGAGTTTGAAACTCTGGCCTCTGACCTGATCAAGCTCAGGAACCAGGGAGATGAGCTTCAAAAGACTGGCAGCGCCATTGGCAGCATCACAGCCACAATTGCTGATATCGCTAACAGCACCAACATGTTGGCCATTAACGCAGCCATTGAAGCTTCGAAGGCCGGAGAGCAGGGCTTGGGCTTTGCTGTGGTTGCGGAAGAGGTTCGAAAGCTTGCTGACAAAACAAGAGAGTCGACCGAAAAAATCGAAAGCTTGGTTACGGAAAATGAGTCCCGACTTGCGGAGACTCTCAAAGCACTCGATGCCACTCAAAGCCGTGTGGAGTCTACCAGTGGAAAGGTTTCCCAAGTTTCGGGATCGGTTGACTCTGCATTTAGTGCACTCGACTCCGCGCGTGGTGCATTTCAGTCGGTGAGTCATTCCGTTAGTGAGTCTCTTGAGTCGTCAGATGGGCTGATCAAGCTTCTGCTCAGAATTCGAGAGTTCAACGAGTCTGTCGGAGAAACAATTTCGGGTCTTGCGGGGGAGCTTCCCAAGATATCCGAGGTTCTGGCTGAGAGTCGCCAGAGATGTGATGAGAACAGAAAATCTCCTCCAGTAACTTTGGAGATCCTTCAAACTCTTCAAAAAAATGTTGATGAGCTTCAGGCGGTTGTTGATGAACTTCCAACGACCATGGTTCACGTGGCAGAGCAAGAGCGCATTGCGGCTTAGGAAGTTGGGAAGAGGCTATGAAGTTTGCGAAGGCCATCTCCGATGCCTACCTGATGCCCTTTGATGATGAGGTGGTTGAAGCTCTTTTGCAGCTCCTTCGTCACGGTGACTCCCTAGCACTCCTCAGAGAAGAGTTCGCTCAAGCTCAAATTGATGAAATCATTCTTGAGTCGGTGCGGGAGAAAATAGAAGGCTATCTGGGTGGTGGTGTCGACATCCAGTCCTACAAAGACGCACTGGGAACGTGGATTGACGAATGGAACGTGCACTCGGTACTCAAGGAACAAGAAAACTTGGGAGTGACTTCCGATGAGCCAGCTCCTGCTCAAAAAACGGAAGGCGAAGAGTCTTCTGAAGAAGATGTGCTGGTTTCTGGTCTGCTGCCGGTTTTTCTTGAAGAAAGTGAAGCTCATGTCTCTCAACTGACCTCTTCCTTTCGTGGGGGGCCAGCTGAGGCGCTGAGGGGAACTGACTGGAACACTGTGTTTCGATCTGCCCACACAATTAAGGGAAGTTCGGCCAGTGTGGGCCTCAGGCGACTTTCAAAGACAATTCACAATTTTGAAGAAACGCTTTCACGCCAAAGGGAAGAATTCTCGCTAAAAGATTCCCAGGCTGAGGTATTGGCACTTTACTCTCAGTCTTTGGAGTGGTTCCTGCGCTCTTTTGGCGAAGTGATTCTGGAAGAATTTGAAGCTGAGATTGCGGCGAATGAAGGTATTGAGTTTTCTGCAGTCCAGGGGAAGAGCGATGACCTTAGGCTTGGGTTCAGTTTGTTGGAAAGCCTTTCAGGCATCCTTTCTGGCCTGGACACTGATGAAGAGCTTGCTGAGATTCGCGAAAGATTGACTGTGCTGCGTTCAAAAAAGAAGGCCCGGAAAGAAGAGAGCTTTCGGGTGTCTGCCAAGCAGCTCAATTCGCTTTTTCACCAGCTTGAAACAATGAGTGCGTTGATTTCGCAGTCGGAAAGAAAGGTCACTGCATCGAGTTTCTTGTCGGCTTCGTGTGCAGACGACGATCTTTCCTTGGAACTCAAGTCGGTTCGGGACATATTGCGTGAGCAACGCAGCTTGTCAGGGAGGCTGCAAAAAAATGTTGTTTCGTTGCAGCTGGCGCCCTTTCGTGGTGTTGTTGGACGGCTCAGAAAAACATGCGATGACTATCTTGCGTCATCTTCAAAAAAAATAGAGGTCGAATTTCGCGGTGAAAAAACGGAAATAAAGAAAACAATCCTTGAACGACTCACCGACATACTCCTTCACTTGGTTAAAAACTCTCTCGACCATGGTATTGAGGAATCGGACGTTCGAGTGAGAAGCGGTAAACCGGAGCAGGGAAAACTTCTGGTCTCTGCTCGAAACTCACGGTGCGCATTGTGGATTGATGTGGAAGATGATGGCAAGGGAATGGATCCTGCAGTGATCCGATCCAAAGCTGTGGAAAAAGGAGTCATATCTGAAGAGGTAGCGACACAACTCACCGATCAGGAAGCAATTGAGCTCATATTTGCGCCTGGTTTCTCCACGGCATCTTCGGTGACCTCTGTGTCGGGAAGGGGAGTTGGTATGGACGCAGTGAGATCGATGGTTGAGGATCTCAACGGCACACTCACACTGAAAAGCACAAAGGGCCAGGGTTCGTGCACAACAATTTGCTTCAGGGTCAACACTTCGGTTGAGGAGGTCATCACTCTGGAGTCAAATTCTCAGAGCTATGCAATTCCTGTTGAAGAAATTGAGTCTATCATTGAGCTGGAAAGCTCGGATCTCGAGAACATCAAGGCCTTTCCCTGGTATGAGGTTCAGGAGAAGCTCTACCCTATTCTGTCGATCGAGGCTCTCGTTTCCAAAGCAGAGGCAAAGGAACAAGACTGCTCTCTTCTTCGCCCGATTGAGAGAGATTTTGCGCCTGTGCTCATCCTCGTTTCAGAAAACGGAAAAATGGTCGCACTCTTTTGCAACAAAGTGATTGGTAAAGAGCAGGTGATCGTTAACCCTGTGCCCACACTTCTTGAGGCTGACAATGGTGTTTCGGGTTTTTTCAAGACAAGAGCTGGTGGGGTGGGTGCAGTGCTGCATCCCATAGATCTGGCCTGTGATTTTGTCACTCAAGGACTTAACTCAAAGGAACTTGACTTGAGTTCTGGAGGTAAAAACGAAACAAGGGCACACACCCAGATCTTGCTTCAGAGGAGTAATAATGCCTCATAAACCAGACACAAGAGGTCTGTGGGTTGATTTGCAGGGGGTTGAGTTTTTGTTCGACACTCGTGCCCTTGTTCGGGTTGTTAAAGAGCCCCCCTTGCATCGTATTGCGCGTAAAGAGGGCCCGCTGCGGTATGTGTCAAACATAAAAGGAAACTATGCCGTTGTGTTTGAGTACTGGCTTGCTCGGCCCGAGATCATTGGTCCTGTTTATTCACTGCTTTTGCCCTATCATTCGCTGAGTGCTGCTGATCTCTCATATGGTCTTGAGTACTCTTGGAGAGGGCAAACCCTCCTTCTGCCAGTGACCCGGGTTTTGAGTCTTGAATCCACAAGAGGAAGCGTTTCTGAAAGAGCGAACGAGGCAGCGGCTCACAGGCTTCAAGGCGAAGAAAACCAACCACGCGCCTCAGTGGACCCAGTCGTCTGGTTTGACCAGATCAAAGAGATAGGGCAGGTCGGAGCATGAAAGACAAACGGAGTGCAAAGCTGCCTTCGAATCGAATTCTTGAAAAGATCAGCGGGGAGGTCGCGGAGCTTCTCGAGTTCGATATTGTTTCCTGCAGAGAAAACCGGCCACTGAAGATTCGCAGCCTTGCCATCAACATTGCAAAAGTTTCGCGAGTGAGCACCTATGTGCCCTTAGCAGGTATTGAGCAAAAGACATCCGTCTTTCATGGTTACTGCAAAGACGGAGAGGTGATTGTCCCAGTGCTGGATCTCAAGACCAGGCTGGAGGGAGCCTCTTCGGGTTCACTGCGGGCTGGGTCTGAGAAAAAGAGCGAGGGAGATGTGATTCACCTCTCGTTCATGAACTCGCGCCTCGGTTTGTGTGTCACGAAAGTGAAGAGAATTCGATATGTGCTTTGGTCGGAAATCAAAAGTGTCCCTGGTTTGCAGGGGTCTGAAAGTGTTTACATTGGTCACTACCAGTCTTCAGATGGGGAAACAGCTCTGCTGGATGTGGACAGCATCTGGATAGACTGTTTTGGCAGAGATAGCCTCACTGCGTCTGGTGCAGAGCCTGTTTCGGGTGACTGGTCTGGGGCAAAGGTCGGTGTTATTGATGATAGCCCAGTGATGCGTCAGTTGATCAAAGAACAGCTTGAAAGGGCTGGGTTTGAAGTGTCAGTCTACAGCTGTGCTGAAGATTTTCTTGGGTCTCAGGAAGCCCACTTTGTTCCATTCACTGGACTTGTTGTTGACATAGAGATGCCAGGTATGAGTGGCCTCAATTTGGTTGACAGAATCTCTTCCCTTGAAGAGTACGCAGCAACTGCCTTTTTGATTTCAAGCTCCATTAGCGATGGATCGTGGATTCGTCGCGCCAAATACGTGGGCGCAGATGATTTTTTGACCAAGGCCGAACTGGGCGAGCTTGCCTCTCGTCTTGAGAAGATTTTTGTGAACAAAGCCAGTTAGGGTCTAGGCTCAGTTGAGAAGATCCATGAGGCCTTCTCGAAAGAGATCTCTTTCGCCTGAGCTCAATGGCCAGATGGGAGGCATTGGACTCTCGCTTCGATCGACCGAGTTGATCAGCGTTTGGAGAAGTGAAGGGTTTGCTGCAAGAACACGTTGCAGCTCAGACCGGGAACTCAAACCAAACACGGGTAGTCCGTTGTGTGAGTTGTGGCAGCTGGCACACTCCGAGAGAATTTCATCGAAATGGTTCCGGAACCTTTGCTCAAAGAGTTCAATGTTCCCCACCACTGCGAACTCATTGCGAGGCTCATCGTAGTGACAAGCCATGCACACATAGGGCAGAGGAATTTCGCGGTCGGCAAGCAGAGTTGAATTGGAAAGTCGTCCTTCGGCGTCGTAAACATAGAAAGCAAGCCCGCCGTCTTGGCGTTTCACAATGATCTCAGTCTCCACAATTTCTCCTTCCAGCAGCGACTCTGCGACGGAAAGTTCCAAGTCTTGTTGGAAGATTCTCTTGATTTTGCGCTGCTTGGCGGCAAATCGTGGAATTGCTGTGTCCACAACAAACCCTGGGCGCTGATCGAGTTCATGAATTTCGCGAAACTCGTCGAGGGTGTCAGGAATGACATCGGTTGACACGTGTCGTGAACGGTACCTGTTGTAGAGGGGGGTTAGGCTTTCATCACGAAAACCCTTGGGCTGTTTCAGAAGGTCTGTGAGAAACACGCAATCTTCTGTGGCAGCAAACTCGAAATAGACTTTGAACTCATAGACAACGCGATCCAAAAAAGGGAGCTCGGAGGGGTTTTCAACTCGTTGAAAACACGCCGTGGATGTTTGGAAGGCCGCAGCGCTCCCTGCGGAGCCGAAGAACATGATCGAAAGCAAGGTGAGCATCGACAGAGAAGCAACCTTCAAAGCGGCACTTGGACAACTTGAATCATTCATGGGCACTTTTCACCTTTCTCGTTCAACAGGCAGGAGAGCGTTATCACTTTGAGAAAGCTTTGTCTTGGTTGCTTCGGTAAGTGGTAAAAATCTATGTGATTCAAGGAGAATAGCGAATGGTTGCTGCTTGCCCCTCAACTCCTGCAATTCTCAACCGATGCCGAGGGAGTCGTGTTTTGGATGTGAGGAGTGCATTCGCCATGTGGAAGAAGCGACTCCGTTTTTTGCTCTGGTTCGTTCCGGCATTGCTTGTTGCGGGGACTGCTTTGGCAGTCTTGCTCAGGGTCACACAAATGCCTGTGGGTTTCTCGAGCCGAGATCTCAATGCCAATCCACGAACGGCCTATGCTCTTTACCTGAAAGGCACCGAGTCTCGGGTTTCGAACGGGGAGCCGCTTTTTGGTTTTGGCGGCGTGGTTCATGTGCGAGAAGCTCTCTCGGAGCTGGGAGCTGAGTTGGGCGGGTGCCAGCGTGTCGACAGTGCTGTTTTTGGAACACGTTCGATCCATGTTCGAGTTGCCCCTGAGCGAGACGCATTTGTTGTTGTGGGTGTGGAGCAGGGGGTGTCGACTGGAATTCAAAGCGAACTGGCTTGCATTCGTGACATTGTTGCCTCAACAGAGCTGGCTGCGCTTGCTCGGTTCACGCGGCCTCCTCATTCTGACTATCTTCTCAACGTGAGCGTGGTTCGCACTCCAGGTGCTCGTCGATGACCTTGCTGGTCTTATCCTTTTATTAGTGTTAAAAAACAATTGTGTCAGCGGAGCCTCAAGAGTCTTTGTTGACCTTTCCTATGATCGAGACCGTGAGTGTTCTGGAGAAAGAAGATCAGTTGAGCATCAGTTCAAAACGAAATGTTTATTTTGATTGCAATGCAACGACTCCACTTTTGGAAGTTGCCGCGCAGGCTGCCATTGCAACACTCAATGATAGCT
>JANQPW010000147.1 GCA_028285285.1 Silvanigrellales bacterium | reverse complement strand
GCAGTGGTTGCACTCCCGGCGAGCCTCGGCGCAAACTCCTTCGCAGTTGTTTCTGCCCTTTTTTGGTTCGGGAACACTGCTTTATGAAAGCCTCAGCGTGCTTTGGGAAATGCACCACTGCCTCATTGGCAAATATGGGGCACTGCGGTCGAGTCCGGCAGCCCCCCAGGCCACCTTGGATCACCTGCACAAAAAAGCCTGTGAGCAGTTGGCACAGACCAGCCAGGAGAAGCCCCTGCAAGCATGGGGCTTGGATCATCATCAGGAAAGCCAGCAGAGCTTCCAGCGGTCATGGCCTCGCTTCATGGCACACCTACCTGCTGCCCCCCTTGAGAACCTTCAAGTGACCCACACCCACGAAGACTTCTATGCTTTGAAACCGGAAGCGTTGCGCCAACGCCTGCCACCGCCACCCAACGCCGACGCTCCGTTATTGTGTTTTCTCAACCCACCATTCGGAAAAAGGCTTCGCACAGGAGAAGCGGCGGCCTTTGAGAAACTCGGGCGGCAGCTCTTCACCCTTCTGGCCGAACGTGCTGCTGCTGGGTTTGTGCTCTGCCCCGACAAAACAACATCGGAGGATCTTCTCAAAGGCATGAAGTCAGTGACAGGCTCGAGCAGACGGGTCCACATGAAGATGTTCCCCCTCAGCCTGGGTTCTCTCAAAGCACAGGCAGCATTCTTTCAAAAAGAGTGAGCTGTCTCACCGAGGGAAGAACTTCGCATCATCACATCTGCCAGGGTGGTCGATGCAGTACTCACGCGTCCATGCCTGAAGGGTCTCGCGCCGTGAGGTTGCCGTTGCCCGATCGATCGCCAAAACATCGAGAACATTCTCTTGGCAGGCTGTTTTTTCCTCCCAACGGCCCTTCGACAGAAACTCTGGGTGGGGTGGGTAGTAGGCACTGTCGTACAATCCACCCCACCTGGAGTGCACATCGCCAAGCCCATACGGTTTCCGAGTGTGAATCTCTGGAATCGACGAAAGAGACACTTCGTGGAGGGCACAGAACAGCACGGCCTCATGCGACTCCACCTCGGTCTTATTCTCAACGGAGTCAATCTTCTGGAGGAGAAAAGCCAAGAAATCCCGTCTCTCTTTCAAGCGCGAGGGAAACAGATCCGATCGGGCTTTTCCATCGGCACCCGCAAGAAGGGATGCAATATCAGCATGCGCCATATCTTCTCCATGCAATCGATCATGATTGGAGAGGGCCGCTGGCCCCATACGGCGATTGTCCACAACCTGCGTTCCACCGCTTCCCATCAAACCCGTTTCAATGCCCAGTGGAAAGAACGGACCCGCTCTCATGGTCAAAAGTTCGCGCAAGGAAAACAGACCGATCATCGGGATCAGCCTCCAGGGAACCTTTTTGGCACTCCCATCACGATCACGAACAAAAAAAGGTTTCTCAAGCTTCAACTCTCTTCGGTGAAAGACAACGCCCGACAGTGTCAAGGGTTGTGTCCCGTCTAACTCTGAAAGCACGGCCCCCAAGGCTTGGAAAAAGCTTTCCTGCTTTTCAATTCTGTCGGTCAAGAGTGAGCCAGACATCTGTCCCCAAAGACTGGAAAAAACATCGGAGAGCTTCTCTTTGGCACCCTTCGAGTAACGCTTTTCAAGGTGACGGTGGTCTCGAACCATGAAGTCGAAGGCACTGAGGTAAAACGAACCCTGAAGGATCTTTTTGCTGCCTTTGACGTCTTCAAGAATCGCAAGGAATTCCTGCTTCTCTTCAGGGTGAACAAAGGAAAGGCCACCAGACTTCAGAAACGTCGCAATTCTTTCTTTCCAGCGATCATGCATTTCATCGTCGCCTAAAAACGCGACCCTGCCATTGAGGGAAGCAAGGAGCTGCTTGATCTCGGGCTCCGCGAGAAGCTGGTTGAAACTCGCCGATTGAACCTCCTCCCACCTCCGCTTTCCCCGCTTTTCCCACTCAGAAGGTGAGATCTGCCGAATGGCTGTCAGAGTTTGGCAGGCATGCCAAACTTGGAACGCTTCAAACTTTGCCCACGATTGGGGGTCGTCACGCACCCATTTTCTGTTCAGTGCGTGATCAAAGGCTTCAACACCGGCCTTGTGCCAGTCATCAAGACTCATCACAGGAGGTGTGTCGGGCTGATTTTGGCACGCAGGGACTTCGGGAAACTCGGCAGAGGCAGCTTCGGTGAGCGCAGACGACTCTGTCTTGCGCGGCACACAACCAGCAACCACAAGAAGTGTTCCAAGCGCCGAGACAAGCACAGACACTGGGTTCATGACCACTCCCTTGAGAGGACTATTTCAACACCCTACTGGCTCACGTTCTTTCTCGAAAAATGGCGCAGATCGTGCACGGGCGGCAACAAGGAAAGCGGGCTCTCCTGACTGGTGCCTCCACTCCAGCTCAGCTTCAAAAGACTGTCTACCGTGCGGGAACGCGAATTGGACTGTTCCATCTTCGACGCCAGCTCAGGCCCATAGTGACCTTTCTGATCGGCCCAAAGGCGGCCATACCAGTAGGTGTTGCGCTGAATCAAAGAAACATAGCTCCGCGTTTCTTTGAAAGGGATGAGATCCGCAAAAAGCAAGTCGTTCGCTCCCGGAAAACGCTTGAGCCACCTGCTGAGGTTGCGCTGGCCAGCATTGTAGGCAGCAAGCACCCGCTCCAGCTGATGGTCATTTCGCGTGAGCAATTTTCTCAAATACTTCGACCCCAGACGCACATTCTTTGAAGGGTCATACAAATCGCGCGTTCTCACCCGAGCCAAACCGCGAGCCGTTGCTGGCATCAGTTGCATCAAACCCCGCGCATTGGCCACACTGCGCGCCCTAGGGTTGAAGGCACTTTCTTGGCGAATGAGTCCATAAACAACCAGGGGATCGAGTCCAGCAGAGTGCTTCAAGATCTTTTCCTGAAAGGGGGTTGGGAAAAGCATTTTGAGAAACTTCACATGAAACACCCGCGACTCACTTGATCGGAGGTAGGTCGTCAAAGTTTTAATGGACCCCAGGTAATTTGTGGCTTTTGCATGAGCCAAGGCTAGGAACAACTGCCGATCGTTGTTGGTCTCCTTCCAGTTCCGATCGATCCTCTCGCTCCAAACCTTGAGTGCACCCGCCGCTTCCCTGGCAACAAAAAGATCGAACATCAGCGCCACAAGATTGTAGTCGTTCCACTGCAAGCCATCTCGGCGCCGCACAAGCTGCTCCACATCGCCCACAAGAATGTTGTAGGGATCAACTCCCTGCACATGGCTCGCCAACACCGTGTGAATGCTGAGGGGGAACTTCTGACGCAACTCTTCCCAATGAGGGTTTCGAAAATGGCTCACAATCTCGCGCTCACGCGTTTCTTTGCGTCGCAACAAGCCAAGCCAAAAAAGCGATCGCTGCCGCTCGTTTTGCCCGGGAGCGCTCTCCGCTGCCGCCAATGCCTTTTCGGCAAGGTCAAGCTCACTGAAGAAAATCGCCGTGAGCCCCATGCGCAGATGAGTGTGTTCCTGGCCCAACTGGGTGTTCACTGTGCACTGGTAGTACTTTTGGTAGACCTTTTGAATCTCTGACCACACCCGAGTGGCGGGAAGGAATTCCTCTGCCCGGTTCATGAATCCAGCCAAGCCAATGTGACTGTCGCATCCCACTGATTCATTGAGCGCAAAGCGAGCGTGGCGCAGCAAGGTCTTTTCCGAACGAGGTCGGAAACGATTGACAAACTGGCGGTAGGTTACCCCCTCCAGGTTTTGCCAATCCGAAAGATTTCTCACGGGCTTCCGGTTCCAACGTTTGCGCCGAAGAGAACGTTTGGCCCCATCGTCTTTTGGCGCAAACGAACGCTGCTCTAGCCACCAGGGCACACAGCGAAGGTTAAAGGCGCTCATTGGAAAGTGGGTCTCGTGTGTGTCGAGAGTAGAGGCACAAAGTGCTGTCAAACTCGCTTTGTTCCGTTTTTTCATGCGGCCACGAACCCAGTTTTCAACCAACAGTGCGGAGTCGCGATAAACGCTGCGATCCGACAATCCCAGCTCAGAAATCAGTTCAGATTCGGTTGGAAAACGGAAATCCTGCAGGGGAAGCGAAGGTTGCGGCACTTCCCACTTGTCTTCGGCTTCGCGAGCGGCCGAAACGGAGGAGAAAAACCCCAGAACAAGAAGGCTACCAAAAACCGACACTCTGCTCAGAGAGACAGAGCTCAGCACCAACCTCCTAAAACCTTTCAACATTTTTTCAAAAACCTGACTCAGAGTTGAACTTTGAAGGCTGCCCATGGAACATTATCTCGCAATCGAAAGGCCTATGAAGATGTCGGAACAACACCCAAGCGACTTTAATCATAATGATAATAGACATCGGCGAAGGGCAAAAGGTGCCGCGCTTTTGACAGACATCGCGTCAAGATTCTGATTGATGCACAACGGGATCTCGCAGCACGGGGCATGTCATGCATCGTGGGCCACCTCCCCCCCGTGCGAGCTCCGAGCCATCCAAAGTGACGACAACACGGTCATTTGTTTTCAAAACCGAAGAATCTTCTGTGACTTCGGCCGCTGTGAGCACCCTGAATCCAGCCTGAGCGCAGGCGTTCACAGTGTGCTCGTGCATGTCGTAACAAATGACCTGTCCGGGTGCGAAGGCAAAAAGGTTCGCTCCACTGTTCCATTGCTCGCGCTGTTGGTGAAGGGGATCACTGCCCCCGCACACAATAGGCTCGAGATCGACACCCACTTCCCGCAGACCTTCCAGAAGATTTTCCACGTCGGAAAAGCTGCGCTGACCTTCTGAGGTCACATTGATGCGCACCGTGCGTGCCCGTTTCCGCCCCATGATGTGAGGCTCGTAGACAACTGCCGCATGCGTGTCCACAAGGGTGAAGATCATATCGAGGTGAATGGTGCTGTGTTCTCGTGGCAAAATCACACAGAAGAGAGTGAAGGGCCGAGAGATCCCATCTTGCCGGCGCGTTTGAACGAGACTATCAATCAAGCGGTCAACCGCGGCGCTCGTTGTGCGCTCGCTCACACCAATCAACAGCAGATCTTCGCTATAAACCAACACATCTCCGCCCTCGATCGTGACTTCGGGGTCGTTTTGAAAAGACAAACCATCCAAAAGGAGGCCCTTTCCAACCAAACGAGGATGGTATTGGTAGAGCGCCTTCATGATGACAGATTCGGCCGCTCTCACCGAGCTGGCCATACGAGCGGCGATATTGCGCCGGCCCACAACCACGCTGCTGGCGCGCATAAAGTACATATT
>JANQPW010000142.1 GCA_028285285.1 Silvanigrellales bacterium | reverse complement strand
GTTTAGCTATGGGCACTCCGTCTTGGGCAGCACCTGTTTGGGGAGCGTTTGCGTGCCCCGGCGGCATCGAGGCCGGGGCTATGCACAGGAGCTGCTTTTGAAGGTCGTTGATGTGCTGCGGCTTCAAGATATGGATTTTCTCTGCCTCTTTGCTACTGAATCAGCACTCTACGAGAAGGTCGGGTTTCGATATCTTTCTGATGAGTACATTCTTCCCCTCTCCAAAATCGAAATTTCCGCCGCGAACCCAAGACTCAACTGTGATGGTGTTTCCTTTGAACTCTCGCTCACTGAGGTTTCGGAGCTAGGGAATGATGAGCTGAGCAGCATTTGGCGTTTGATGTGCCGAAATGGTCTGGTATCGGAGTCTTTGATTTCCTTTCGGGAGTTTTTGGTCGGAGTGCGATCTCCTGGCATGAAGGTACTGCAATGTAGGCAAAACCATCGGCTCGATGGTGTGCTTTTCTACGAAAAAGGCGCAGACTTTCCAAGCACTTGGCATGGACTCGTTGCGGGGCAGCCAGCAACTGTTGCGGCCCTTTTGGGAGAAGCCCGGCGGTTTCATGAGGGCTCCTTGCTCCACGTTTCTGAATCACAGCTGCATCTTATTCAAGAACTCATTTTGAGCATGGAATACCGCGCCATTCCTTCTTTTATGATCCGCACCCTGCGCTCGGAAGTGAGTCAGCTCATGGTTGAGGGTTTTCACCCCTTTGTGCGCAGTTTGCAAAGCAACTGAGCCAATGGACAGGTGCAGTTGAGCGACTCTTCCGTTGCAATGAGATCGATGGCAACATCATGGGCCTCCACAGGCAGATTGCAGTTTGAAAATTCATGTGTCACACAACACGCTGTGATAGCTTGTTGATGCGCAAATGACTGGGAGAGGAAACGGTCATAGAAACCTCCTCCGTATCCCAGCCGTTGGCCTTTAGAATCAACGGCAAGTGCAGGAACAAAAACCAGCACCGGTCCGTTGAAGAGTTTCTCAGCCGGCGTTGAGGTTTCGGCCTCATGAATGCCAAACCGACCTCGAGGTGGGAGGGGACGGCATGGAGACCAGCCAAACCATTCTAGATTTTGGCCCACAACTTTTGGAAAAAACCACTCGACATCTGGAGCCGGAGGCAAGACTTGAAGCTCGTCATTGATTGGAAAAAAGCTCAGAATGGGTCCAGAGAAACTGGGGTGGAGAGAGAAGAGGTGCTGGAGGACCCTGTGCTTTTGCTGTGGGCCCCAGATCGAGGGGGGTTGGCTTCTTGCTGCTCGTTCCCGCCTTGACAGGATTTGTCTTCGCAGCGCATTCTTTTGCGTGGAAGAGCCAGTCATAGTAGCTTTGCTCCATCTGTTGATTGGTTCGTTTTATCATCTGCAATTGGAGACCGCAAAGTGTCAGAAAACACGAGCTTACAGGCCGATGCCTTTGCCACGGGGAAGTACTACTTGGTCGACATCGACAGAGTCTTGGAAATCTACAAGGCGGCTGGATACGATGTGGAGAACGACGACGCGGATGTGCCCACCAATCTTGAGATAGAGGGTGAGAACTGTTTCTTTACTG
>JANQPW010000131.1 GCA_028285285.1 Silvanigrellales bacterium | reverse complement strand
TCCGGAGTACTCCCATTTCACACCAAACCGAGCCAGCCCAGCCTTTTCTTTGTCGAGCCTGCGCACCACCATAATGGCTTCTTTGTAGGCTTCAGACCGACTGATGCTGTCTATAACCTCAACCGCAGCCTTGTTTTCCGAGAGACGCCCCATAGCGCGGTAACGTCGGATCAAGCCAAAAAATGCAGCTGGTTGTTTCTTATATCTCTTCAACATGGAGTTGAGATCTACAAAAGTGGGTTTGTAACGCTCCTGGAAATTTTTGAGCGTTCGTTTAACCTGACGATACCGGCACAATCTCAAGTAGCTGATAGACTGCAGAATGTAAGACTCAGGAAAGAAGCGGTTCTCGAAGAAGGGGGAGTGGATCGTGTGTAGGTTTCCGAGAGTGTTGTTGTGTTTCTGAATCATAAAGAAAGCCCAGGCACCCTCAAACAACGACTGCAGCCACAAATCTGAATCTCTGGGAATTTGTGAATAGAACTGAAAAGCCTTGCGGTAATTTTTCTTTTCATAGTAAACCCGGGCCATGTTGATAATGGCAAGCTCCCGCATCTCTCCGCTATCAGCCTTTTTAGAGACTCTTGAGAATGCAGACAACGCACCATCGGCATCACCTGTGATGGTTTTGATCACGCCAAGGTAGTACTGTGCTGTTGGAAAATAGGAACTTGAAGCGGGCACACGTGACAACTCGGCTCGAGCTGCGTTCACCTTTTTTTCTTCAAAAGCTCGAAGACCTTTGTAGAAAAAGAAGAACCCTCGGGCTTTGGGAGGCACGACAAGTGGGCTCACTTTGCTCGTGAAAAGCCCATTGATGCTCGCCTTGCCAAGAGGTTTTCGCGAATTGATGTGGCCCAGCTCTGAAAGCGCCAAGCGAAAGAAATCATTTCTCGGACCTTTAGCGACAATACGCGAGTAAAAAAAAGCTGCTCCATAGTGGAGACGAAGCTTCTTCAACGACTCTGCAAGCCCAAACTCTGCTTTTGATTTCACTGCTCCACTAGAGCCCACCACGGTGAGATAAAAAAGCCGAGCCGCCTCCCTATAGTCTTTGGAGCGAAATGCTTTCTGAGCCTCCTGATACCCCCGATCGGCAACAGACTGGGCGTGAGCACCGGTGGAAAACACCAGAGTTCCAAAACAAAGAGAGAGAAAGATGCTGAGGCAGAAGATTTTTCTCATAAACATATTCAGAATCACGCCCTCAGTTTATAGAAAATAGGACACACCAAGGTTGATCAAAACAAAGTTTTCGCCCTCGATAATACTTGACTTTTCCGCCACTGTTCCGGAAGCAGTGGTTGTTCCAAATACGCTTTCTGATCGCATGTAACGAACGCGCCAGTTCACGCTCATGCTTCGGTTCACATAAATCCTTTGGCCTGTAGTTCCATTCACAGAAAGAGCAAAGGCCTCAACAGGAACATCGCTGCCAACGCCAGCACTGCCGCCCACTGCGCAGCCAAGACCACCCGACCGAACTCCAGCCATTCCCACCCCGGCCTCTAGAAACCAGTCAAAGTAGATCACACGGCCTGTGGATAGCTGAAACTTGCCATACACTGGGGTGTAGTCAACGGCTCCACCAAAGTAACTCTGAACCTCTTGCACAAGCGGATCGATGCCAAAACCTGAGCCCAATATGTCACAGTCGTCTTTTCTCACAGTTTGACCAAAATAGGCCTCGCCCAACACTCCAATCTGCTCTGTGAAATGAAAACCCAAGTTGAGCCCGCCGAGATATGTATACAGAAACGACTGATTCATGATCGTGCTTAGGCCCGCACTCATTTCGAGTCGCATTGATTTTTCAAAATACTTGTTTCGAATCACGCGAATTTCTGTGTCTTCAAAATTGTCGGCTCGAGCTTCCGAAACAGCTCCCGCAAGAGAAAGCAAAAGCCCACACCGAATATAAAAGAGGCGTGAGAAGTGTGACAGAATGGAGCTGCGCGTTTTCATTGTTGCACTTTCAGTCTAAATTGATCTTGTCTACTGCAAGTTTCCATGAGGTAAACTCCGCTTGCTGTGCACTCAGCATAACGCGGCGAATCACCCGAAAAGCAATGCTTTTGTCAGACTCAAGTGTGAGTGAACGAATATCAGAGTCGGTCAGGCCAAGCTTTTGGTCTCGGTTTTTCAAAGTTTTTTGACTCTCAGCAAGCTTTTCAAATTCTTCAAAAGCCGGGCGAATAGCACCCTGATCTACAAACCTAGCCGGAACATCTCCATTCGCATCAAGGGGAATGGTGAGGTTTCCTTGCACCACGATTTCTTCTTTGGTGATCGACACAGACGCGGCCGAATCGAGGCTCAGGCGAATCTCTGACTTTGGAAGCTCCAAATTTGCCGTAGACTCCACACTCTGACCTTGCGTGGAGAAGTTCATCAGCAAAAAAACAATCAAAATGCTGAACACATCGAGAATTGGATATAGATTGAGCGAAAAGCCTTCGCCATCATCAACGCTAGCCATTTCTTCCCCTTTACAGGATCACACTTCCCATCACAATTTTTGGAATCAGAGCTTCTTCCGACACTCCCCGAGGAAACTTGTAGTCATCAGGCAACTCAATTGGATCCCTATGTGGGCGCAAAACTCTCAATGCATCGATGATCAAGACGAGTTTTTCATACTCGACTTCGTCATCTGACATGACTGTGACGAGGTCCACACGTAGGTCTTCTTTACGGACATCGTAAATGCGACCTTGAAGCTCGTCTAAACCTGCCTCAACAAGCTGATACTCAAACTTCTCTGGCTCCACCCCAGGCTTGCCATCAGAGATCTGCAACTCAACAAGATTCTCTTCGACCACAAGTGTCAAGCTCTTAGGAGGATCTTTATCTTCTTTCTTCGGCTCTTCAGGAGCCTTGCTCGACAAAAACGGAACATCTACCCGTGCCTGACCAGTTGCAGAGAAAACTGCTGTTACCAGCAAGAACGAGATCAGCACGGAAAACATGTCCACCATTGGTGTCACGTTAATCTCAAAGGCTTCCCCTGCCTTGTGCCCTTTCTTCCTGCGACCGGCCATGTTTCACTCTCCCCGGCTGCTGGAGCGAGAAGCCAGATTTGAACGACGCATTTCAAGAAGCTCAACAAGCTTGGCTGAGAACTCTTCTGTGGCGTCGACCACCTTATTCGCTTTGAATGTGAGAATACCGTGAATCACCATGGCCACCAGGGCTGTTCCCAATCCGAAGCCTGTTGCGTACAGAGCGTGGGAAATCCCTTCAGCCAATTTGGTTTGCTTAGCTGCACCCGTCAAACTCGCAACCGCGCCAAAGGAAATGATGAGACCGGAGATAGTACCCAACAAGCCCAGCAGCGTGGTCACGTTGGCGATGGTACCAAACCACGTTAGGAAGCGGTTGCAGAGCGGCAACCGCTCCAAGGTTACAGAGTCGACCGCATGCATCGTCTCTCCGCTGCTGCGGCTAGCCGACTGCAGACCTTTCTTCCACACCCGTGGCAAGATTTGTCGCTTCGGCGCTTTTTCACAAAGCCGAATAGCCGTTTCAATTTGATTGTTCGTCACAAGTTTATAGATTTCAGACCACATTCCGCGGGGGTTGGGCGTCTCAAACACATAGTAGAGCAAGAAAGCACGCCACAAGCCCAACGACAGAGCCGTAACTAAGAACAGCAAAATGACGAACATGACTGGCCCGCCGTAAACAAACGCTTCGCGAATGAAGTCCATCTTTATTCCTCCGGTAAATTCGCAATTTCATTCTATTGAAGCCCAAAGGCTTGCGTCAACGTACCGCACTCCTGGTGTCAAAAATCAGTCCAGGAGCGCAAATATTTGTAGGTCTGTTCCATTCCCTCAGTTGTGGGTCGAACCAATTGATGAACGATCTGACCGGTGTGGTCTGCAACCCAAATCGTTGGAATTTTCGGATTCAGCATTTCCGTGACAAACCGCAGACTCGTTTTCGAAACTAAAAAATCGTAGCGATTTGCTTTTATGATTTTTTTAATATCGGCTACCGAGTCGTGAGTGAAAGCAGCCACAACATTCACACGCCTTCTGCGCAACTCTTCAAGCCGAGAATGAAAATAGTTTGCCAACTCAAGAGAACGGGCACTCCAGCTGGCAATGGCCAAAACCACAGTGAAGCGGGATTGGTCGTATTTGTGAACCTCTTGGTGCTGAGAATCCCCATTTTTCCATATAGAAAAGGGAGGCAATTCAACATGCCTGTTCACAACAATCGACTCTTTCGTTTCAGCGAAGGAGTTCATGGGCAAAGCGAGAGAACCGGCTGCTCCGAGAAGAAGCAGAACCAAGCGAAAAGCCTGAGCAACAAACATCAAAGGCACACACCTTTCTTGCAAAGAAGACTGTGGAGGCAGTATAACAGCCCCAAGGTCGGTTTTTTTTGACACCCAAGGATAACTTTTACGTGGCTCCATTAGAGAACAATGCGGTCTCTTCCGAAGAAGTGAAGAAGCAGCGAGAGCCATGGGATCTCTCCTGGCAGGAGTTCGACCTGGTTTTGGGTGAGAGACGTCTGATTGATGCTCTCAACCTCCAGGTTAACAGCCCCGAGAGGGCTCTCTCTCTTCTTGGGAATTGCGGTCTCGATCTCTCTCTGCCTGAGCACAAACAACAGTCGGAACGTATTTTTGGTGAGGCTCTGCACTTCCTACGCCACGATCTCATGAGCGATGATGAGCGCCAAAAGTGGAGCCTCCCCCGCCCGTTCACAGAGCTTGACGACATTCGCCAGGTGTTGCTTTTGGCCTCCGACCAGAGACCCCGGAAGCGCTACGCAAGGCTTTGGGCTTGCTCATTGCTCAAGGTGATGCATGCCATCACCAATCTAGAGTTCAGCGGCAAACTCGAAGATCTCCCCCATGCACGCCGCCTGATTTTTTCAAAGATCAGACGGCACCTGCAAAGCAGCAGCGAGAACCCTTCCGAACCCTCGTTCTTTTGTCACCCCTGTGGGGAATCAATCCCCCTCACGACCGTTGACTGGAAAGAAGAAAAGAGCCGCTCAAGTCTGATCATGAAACTCATACACAAGTCGGAAAATCTGGTTGACGATGTCTATGACTACTTTGGGGTGCGTTTTGTCGTCAAAAATGAGCATGACATTCCGCTCCTTCTTGATGCTCTGCTCAAGACCGACATCGTGATTCCCCACCAGGTCATCGCGATGCGAAGTCGCAATTCTCTGGTGGACCTCAAGAAAGGAAAGCGCCTGCTCAAACTCACAAAAGACCTTTCTCACAACTCCTGCCCAACGGAAAAGGAGTCTCCCTTCTCCTGGCAACAGATTGATTGGAAGCCCCACTCAGTGACGTCGGGGTCTGGTAAAAAGGGACGCTTCAATCGCTTTTCAAGTTCGAGCTATCGCTCCATTCAGCTCACAGTGCGTCATCTTGTTCGTCTTGAAAACCCTGCCAACCGTGCATTGCTTTCTTTAGCAGCCCAACTGGAGCACTACCAAAACACAGGCCGAAGCGATCAGTGGCTCAACAAGCTCGTGCCCAAGGAAAACGTGCGCTATTTTCCCTTGGAAATCCAGATATTCGACGCCACAAGCTACGAAGACTCCAAATTCGGACCGTCTTCCCACGAAAGCTACAAAGCGAGCCAACTGCGCGCGGCTCGGCTCCGCATCCTAGGCCCGCTTCTGCAACTTGATCCCGAACTCATTCCGTCGCAAAGTCTAGACGAGTGAGAAGAGGAGGCTTCACGGCCCAATCGTCTTCTTCTTTCTGATTGATGCTCCTGCCACAAGGAATCGCTCATGAGCACGCCGGCGCCAACAGACAGCTTTGACCTCTCCGGACTCCTCCCGCCGCTCGACGAGGAAACCTCACTGCAAATTCTGGCGGCGTCGGGTCACGAAACGAAGACCAACTGGAGTGCACAGCACACTTACCAGCCCCTGCTGGTGAGCCAAAGCGAGTTTGAAGAACGGATCCTGCCAAAGCTTCAAGATCGCCTTTCCCCGGAACTCATCAAATTCGTCCACTCACGGGTGGCCGAGACCTTGAGAATTCGCAAAGCCCTGCGGGAGCTCCAGGGCCAAATCAGAGATATTGTGGGGGAAGGAAACTTCTCTGCACTGTGGCTCGACCGCCAGGCCTTCTCCGCCGACAGTATGGAGCACCGTGCCGTGGTCACAGAAGCGGTGATCCATGTCTACAGCGCACCCGCCCTGGGAAGAATTGTCACCCTGCTCTACAAACATGGAATTCCGATGGTTCCCTACGGTGAGGGAGGGGGCTACAACATGGGGGTAACCCCCATGGCTCCTGCAGTGACCATCAGTGTGAGAGGCATCGATCACATTTCGGAGATCCGGCCCAGCCGCCGCCGCCAGGGGAAGTATGAAATCACCGTGGGTGCCGGAGTTCCCTTTGAAGATCTCAAGAAGTATCTGGCCAACCGCGGTTATGTTTTGCGCTGCGATCCCAACACACCAAGAGCCGCTACGGGCGGAATC
>JANQPW010000129.1 GCA_028285285.1 Silvanigrellales bacterium | reverse complement strand
GACGGCCCACGTCGCTGCTGTAAAACCAAACAGGACTGACACAACCACTTCTGGCTAAGAGGAGTCTGCCGTGAGTATTTCGTTGATCGTGATTTTGGTTATTGTGATCGGGTTGATCGCTTCCGGTGTTCGCATTCTTCAAGAGTATGAAAGAGGTGTGGTTTTCCGTTTGGGGAACGCCCTCCCTCAAGTGAAAGGCCCAGGGCTCAATCTGATCATTCCCTTTGGCGTAGACCGTTTGGTGAAGGTCGACATGCGAGTGGTGACCCTCGACGTGCCTTCTCAGGAAGTGATCACCCGAGACAACGTTTCCGTGAAGGTCAATGCAGTGATCTACTTCCAGGTATTGAATTCCCGCAAAGCCATTTTGGAGATCAACAACTTCCTTTATGCAACGAGCCAACTGGCTCAAACCACCCTCCGATCGGTCTGTGGTCAACAAGAGTTGGACTATCTCCTTACTGAGCGAGAAAAACTGAACTCTGACATTCAAAGTGTGCTCGACAAACACACCGACCCCTGGGGGATCAAAGTGAACCTTGTTGAGGTGAAACAGATCGACCTGCCCCAAGAAATGCAGCGGGCCATGGCCAAGCAAGCTGAAGCCGAGCGCGATCGCCGAGCGAAAGTGATCCATGCTATTGGTGAAGAAGAAGCAGCCGAAAAGCTCGCTGCTGCTGCCACAAAAATGAATCAAGAGCCGGTTTCACTTCAGTTGCGCTACCTTCAAACCATGGCAGAGATTGCGGCCTCGCAAAACTCCAACACCACTATTGTGCCGCTTCCGATGGAATTGGCGGCATTGCTGGGGAACTGGGCTGACAGCAACAAAGCCAAGTCTTGAAGCAAGACGACACTTCCCTTCGGTTTCCCGTCCTTTCAGCCTCTACAATATGCTGAAATTATTTCATTTTTAAGATTATCACTTTCTCATTTGGTCTCAACTGCCGATATTTCCTCCGGTCGTGCAGTGGGCTCTGAAGCTTGACAATCAGGGCCGAAAAACACGCTCACTAGAGGAACAAGATCATGGACGCTTTTGACCTCCGCAGTCCTTTGACTGCACCCGGGAAACCGACAAAGGAGCTCACCCCAGATTGTCGGATTGCAGTGGTTCACCCCACCCAGGTGACACGGAGCCTTCTTGCCCGTTCACTCAAAGATCAGGGTTTTGTGAACGTGCAGCCTTTCGCCGACCTGCAGTCAACAATCGAATACATGGAAGCAGAACCTTTAGATTGGATCTGGACTCCCTGTTTTCGCAACGAAACACACAATGTGCTGCAGCTCCTCGAGCTCGTTTGCTCAGAAGACTCTCTGAAACATCTTCGAGTGAGTGCGTTCTTTGAAAAGTCGGAGGAGCCACTCATTCCTGTGGCTTTTGAACTCGGTCTTTTGAGCTGGCACAGATCACAAACTTCTTCAGCTGGTTTCGAGTCGGAAATTCGCTCGGCCGTCAATAGCCTTGGTCGCCACAACCACATCACCTCTCTGGCCAGTGCCGAGCAGCTTTGCAATTTTCTCAAAGAGACGAAAGACGCTTCTGGACGCAGAGCTCTCTTTTCAACCCTTGCTGAACTGTTCCCCAACAAAGAATTTGCCGTGATGAACGACGCAGAGGCAAAGCTCTCTTCAGGGAATGTGCAGGGAGGATTGCGCTCGTTGCTATTGGCCAAGAAACAAAACATGAAGGGGTGGAAGGAGCTTGCTCATAAACACCTCGGACCAAAACATGCCGATCTCTCCGACGAATCCCTGTTTGAAATTGAGTCTTATCTCATTGTCGAGCCCGATGAATCTGTTCACAATCACATTGAAGAGCTCATGAAACCTTTTGGCGCAAAACGGGTTCACCGCTTTACCGACGGGGAAAAGGCCCTGCGCTGGCTTGAAAACCGTAAGCCACCCGATCTCATCATCCAGGAGTGGAAAATCCCCTCCGTCGGCGGTTCGAACTTTCTGCAGCGGCTGCGCCACTCCAGCGCTTCTGAAACACCGGTGCTGGTGGTGAGCTCCCTGCTCAAGAAGGCGGATGTGCCCATTCTCAAAGAAATGGGGGTCGCCAGCGCGGTGCCAAAGCCCCTTATCGATCATGAGTTTGTTTCTTCATTGGCACACACAATGACCGAATTTGGAGACCCCAAGTCTTTGAGGTTCATTGAACGGAAGGTCAAGTGTCTCCTCGAAAAAGGAGAAAAGGAGCAAGCACGAGCCATTGCAGCAAAATTGGATCGCGACAAAAAAGTTCCTGAGTCGTCCAAACTCTTTGTGCGCGGCATGATCAACTACTTTGACAACCAGCTGAGCACGGCCAAGCGCCAGCTCATGGACGCCGTCTCGAAAGGCGGAGACTCACTGAATGTGCTTCCCCTGTTAGCGCGCACCTTGGTGAAATTGCGTGAGTTCAAGGGAGCTGCTGCTTGTTATGAAAAAGCACAGAGTCTCTCGCCTCGCAACGTTTACCGGCTGTTTGAGCTTGCAGAAACCTACACAGAATTGAAAAAGCCTGAGGCTGCCAACACTTCACTTTCAAAAGCTGAAGTGCTCGACCCGAAGAACCCAGAAATTCACATCATGCGAGCACGCAACGCCCTCTCTCGAGGAGATGCGCCTGCTGCAGCACAGCACGCCAGTGCGCTGCAAGACAAAGAGGCGCTCATTGCCGATTTGAACAACTCTGGTGTGGCCTATGTGAAGTCGGGGCAAATCAAACAAGGAATCGATCTCTACGAAAAGACCATTCGCCTTTTGGCGGAGAATGAAACAGAACTCCGCCAAAAGGTTCTCTACAATCTCGCCCTCGCACAGGCACGCAGCGGAGACTACACCCAAGCCCGACGGAGTCTTGAGGGAATCCTTCGTTCCATGCGCCACCTTCCGGTTGAAGAGAGGCAGAATGGGCCACTTTTTGAGAAGGCCAGCAGCCTGCATGTGAAGCTCACGCACGCCATCGCAACAGGCACACTTCTCAGCTTCAAACAAGAAGTGAAGGCCACAACTGTTTTGAATGAGAGCTTTTGGAAGAGAGTGGGGGGCGAGCGACAAAAGTCATCAGTTTCCTTTGTTCGTTCTTCAACAGCGCAGCCCGGGGAACGCTGTTGTCACCTCATTTATAGAAGCAGCGATCTCGTGAAACAAAAGCAAGGTGTGGCACAGCTTGTGGCCACCAAGCTCAAGTTCACACCCCGAGAGACCATACAAAAAGAGTCTTCAAACCCCATCTTGGGCACAGAGCTCGACGACTTCGAAGCAGCCTTCCCCAAAACCTAAGAAGCTCAGACTACCGCTGACAGCGATCTAGTGCGGACCACTTTCCAAAGCCCGCTTCAACCAAATCGCGAACACAGCGACCGAGCTCACGAGGCCTGCTTTGGTCGTCGCAGGTGTCAAGGGCCGACCACTTTCCGAAGCCAACCGACACCAGATCACGAACACAGTTTCCCAGGCCGCCCGGCCGAGGCGCATTCTGACACGAGTCCAATGCACTCCACTTTCCAAACCCGCTGTCGACCATTGAAAGCACACAACGCCCAAGGCCTCGAGGTCGACGAGCATTCTCACAGGCATCGAGAGCAGCCCACCTTCCAAAGCCGGCCTCTGTGAGATTCAACACACACCGACCAATATCACCGTTGTTGAGATCTCTTTGGCAGCGCTCAGCAGCGGTGTGCCTATCAAAACCAACACGCATCATCTCCGAAAAGCAGGCTCCACCCTCGGTCAGGCCATGACCACGGTGAGTCACCTCGTTCGCTTGTTCTTCTTGTGGTTCTCCGCACGCGGCAAGGCCCAAAGCACCGGCAACAACGAGTCCAGCAGACAAAAGTTTCATGATTTTCTCCCGACAAAATAAATCAAGGGGGGTTTCAATCGTGGGTCAACCTTCGGTATTTGATGCGCTTGGGGTTCACTGCGTCTTCGCCCAAACGCATTTTCTTATCAGCAATGTAGTCTTGGTAGTTGCCTTCAAACCAAGTGACTTTTGACTCACCTTCAAAAGCCAAGATGTGTGTGGCGATTCGATCGAGGAACCACCTATCATGGCTGATCACCACTGCGCATCCAGAAAACGACTGAAGGCCATCTTCCAGAGCCCGAAGGGTATCCACATCAAGGTCGTTTGTGGGTTCGTCAAGCAAAAGCAGATTGCCTCCCTCCATGACCAGTTTGGCCAAGTACAGCCGATTGCGTTCCCCGCCTGAGAGCGAGCCAACGATCTTCTGTTGATCAGAACCTCGAAACCCAAAAGTGGAAAGGTAAGCGCGCGAGGCAATTTCTTTATTGCCAACTTGGATGTGGTCACGTCCTCCACTCAGTTCCTCAAACACCGTCTTTTCTGAATCGAGCGACTCGCGGTTCTGATCCACATACGAGATCTGAACAGTGTCACCCAACTTCAACTCTCCGCCATCGGCCTTTTCTTGTCCGGCGATCATCTTAAACAGCGAGGTTTTTCCCGCTCCATTTGGTCCAATCACACCCACGATGCCACCAGGCGGTAGCCGAAATTCCAGGTCGTCGAAAAGCAACTTGTCGCCATAAGACTTCTCAAGATGGCTTGCCTCCACGACCACATCACCCAGTCGCGGTGCTGGCGGGAACACAATCTCGCGGGTGGAAGCCTTTTCAGACGACTGACTCACCAGGTCTTGATACCGTTGCACACGCCATTTGCTCTTTGACTGCCGCGCTTTTGGAGACATATTCATCCACTCCAGTTCGCGCTGCAGGGTCTTTTGCCGGGCCGACTCCGATTTCTCTTCCTCTCCCATCTTCTTCAACTTGCCATCCAGCCACTTTGAGTAGTTGGTGTGCCAAGGAACACCCTGGCCGCGATCGAGCTCCAAAATCCACTCTGTGACATTGTCCAAAAAGTAGCGGTCGTGAGTCACAACCACCACCGTTCCGGAATACTCCTGGAGATGGCGCTCCAGCCATTGCACCGACTCGGCATCAAGATGGTTGGTAGGCTCATCGAGCAAGAGCAAGTCGGGTTTTTTGAGAAGAAGTTGACACAAAGCCACACGACGCTTTTCTCCACCCGATAAGGTGGTGACGGAAACCTCTGGATCAGGACAGCGCAGGGCATCCATGGCGATTTCAATCTTGCGATCGAGATCCCAAGCATCGAGGCGATCGAGCTCCTCTTGAATCTTGCTCGACTCCTCAATGCAGGCGTTCATCTCATCATCGCTGAGAGGCTCGCACATCTTCATATTGATTTCTTCGTATTTTTTGAGGAGCTCTTTGGTCTCCACAAACGCCAGCTCCACGTTTTGCTGCACTGTCCGTTCAGCATCGAGTTCGGGCTCCTGAGGCAGGTACCCCACTGTGACACCCTTTGCCGGGAAGGCTTCTCCGGTGAAATCCTTGTCAATTCCAGCCATAATGCGCAGAAGCGTACTTTTACCGGCACCGTTCGCCCCAATCACACCGATTTTGGCCCCTGGAAGAAAGGAGAGATAAATTCCCTTGAGGATCTCCTTGCCATTCACGTGTTTCCGCAAGTCGACCATATTAAAGATGTAATTTGCCATAATTGCTTAGCTTTCCTCGGTATTAAAAAAATTCTCAGCTCTGCTTGCCACGCCAGTCCAGTCTGTGCTTAGGTGCACCCATATAGAGCACATTTTGCGGGGAGCCCGAACAATAATGAAGTGGTACACAAAAGCGAAGAAGGGCGTCAAGATTCTCTTCCTCAGTTTGCTCTTCATGCATTTTGAAAACCCCGCACCCGCTGCTCCCTTTGATTCCAGCCCTCAGCTCAGCATGACGGCCCGCCAGCGCGGAAGTTTCGGTCAAATTGAGAGCATTCACCAGAAGCAACTGTCGCTTGAGAGGGCCATACAAACGCAGATCAAGTTGGGAACTTCAAAAATCCAGGTGCGAACCACTGGGGGCAACCCACTGATTTATCTAGTTGAAGTCTCGGATCCCCTGATTGAACCCCAGGCCTATACTTTGGTGCGAAACCGCAAGCTGCACTCCGTTCTCAGTCTCAAAAGCAAGGCGACTCCCGAGAAAAAGAGCAGCGGTGCTCTTGAGTTCATTTTCTTTTTGGAAGAAGGGGTCCGCAACCTCTCACTCCCGCAGCACTTTCAGCGCTGGAAGAGGTGGGACATTTACCGTGATTGGCTGCAGAAAAAGAGAAAGAGAAAGAACTCCCTCAAGCATGTCTCGGTTTAAAACGGCCTGAGCATCGCGTCAGTTGCGGCCAATCCTATCCAGAACTTGGTAATAACGCTTGCGGAAGTCTTGGAGACCCCAGGGCACGAAGTAGTGCACCTCTTTGGCCAGCATGGCGTCGAGCTGTGGCTCGGCGGCACGCAGAGCTTCCTTCAGCGCAAGAGGCATGTCCGAAGGCGAGACCAGTTTGTCGATGGTGTACCAATCCCTTCCCGGAATTCCAATGCCATTGTCGATGAGAGCCACACCCTTCAGCGTTGTTCCATCGTCTTTGAACTGCACCATCATGTTTTTATCGTAGTCGTCTTTCACACCGGGCACCAGCATTCGGTCGTTGTTCCCAAAAAGGAAGTCGAGGGTTTTCACGACCACTGAGGCCTCTTGCCAAGCGCGCGATCCGAAGATGGAACGATGCCATTTGTCGGTTTCAGTTCGCTGGCTTTCCATAATATCAGTGTAACTTGGGTCAACAAATTTCTGCAGACTTCCCAAACCGTAGGAATGGCCGTTGTGGTAAAGCGCCACTTCCAGAGTCAAAGGTGTGAAGATACGTCCGAATTGAGGATCGATCTTCGTGAGCGGGTCAAGCACGAGATGCTGGAAATTAGCCGCTCGTGATTCGCGCGTGAAGTTAATAAAATTGAGAAAGTCATTGGGAGCATCGTCGTAGTAGTAGATGGTGAAAGGATCTGTTCCTGTTGCAGGCTTGTAGAGAAACTTGCTTGTTTGCCCATCTTCGTACCTGAAGGTGACAATGAGGCTCTCATTGATTCCTTTGTTGGCAGAGAGAGCCTTGATTTTTTCAATCTTTGCGTTCTTGAGTTTTTCCACTGTCTCGTCAACTTCAGAGGCGAAACGATAGCCTCGCGCTTGGAAGGGTGCGATGTAGTTTTCTTTACGGCGATCAATAATGAAGCGCACACTTCTGTTGGCAAGATTCGTTTCGTACGAAGCGTACTGACGATCTTTCATGCTGAGCGCAACCCCACGCGCCATCAAATTCAAGCTCTGAATGGTGAATTCGTTTGAGAGTTTGCTTTGCCCAAGAAGCATGATCAGACGCGCTCGGAGTTCACGGTGGCCTTCATCACTTTCCACAGGCACGCTGGCCAAATATTCCAAGACAGACTGTGCAATTTCACCAGGCGACTGCAACAACAAACCTTCGATAGTGCTGTTGCTGTAGAGAGATTCATCGATCGCATTTTCGGCATAAGCCTTCAGTGCAGACTGCGTGTAGCTGAAGGCCTCTTTTTCATCATTGCTGGCTTCGCTCGGAATCTCGAGATCCCCTTCCAATGCACCGAGATTCTGCTCCAAAATGCGAAGCAAAGACGAGTATGTTTCGCTGGTCACTTCGAGTTTTCCGCCGGCAAGCGCGTTTTCGCTGCTGGCATTTGGAAGAGAGTGCATCCAGCCGAGATAACGGTTCCGAAAATCCCCACTCAACGCATCAGACAAAAGGTCTGAACTCACGGAGGCAGCTGTTTTTGGATCTTCCACTCGACAAGACTGGTAAAAAGCAAAAGGAGTTGCAATCACCAGCAACCCAACAAGTACACGAATTGACATGATCAGCCACCTCAAAAGAACATTACTTCTGAGGGGACGAATGCAGAAAACGTGCCAAACCTGAAGTATTCCTAAAGCTTTCATGCACCCAAGCAGATGCACCGAGTGAAATCAAGCTCCTACCACTTCTCGCCGTGGAACTTTAGCGACATCAAAAGAGCGGCGAGCCGCTAAACTTGGGGTGACACTGTCACCAAATTCGACACCTTCCCAGAAGATTTTGGCAACACCACTCATCTTTATCCCTGTGATCTCAATGCACTCTAGATATTTTGTTCAGGCTTTCTGAAGGCATCGTTCCTCTGGCACACACATCGCTCCAGGCTTCTTAGCCAATGTTGGCTGATATAAAACCAGGGAGTTTTTATGAGGAAAGTTCGCAAGGGTCTCACGGCCCAAATTGTTGCGATGGGGGCACTGGCTACCCCACCGCTGTTTTATTATTCCTGCCAGAAAAGCGATGACAAGGCCGAACCGAAGATCATTGGAGGCTTCGACGTCGACGAGACATCAGACTTCGGTCCATTGATGTCGAGCACAGTTGCCGTAACCGACTCGCACAGCCTGTTCAACGGACGGTCGTTCTGTTCGGGAACTCTCGTTGGCCGCAACACAGTGATGACAGCCGCTCACTGTTTCACCAACGACGACGGCAGCGAATCCACTCGCCGAGCCTACATTTACTTTGGAAACCGCGTTGGCCAACAAGGAACCGTTAGCGCGCGGCAAGTTGTGGAAGTGGTGCGGCACCCAGAGTACGACAACGATCTGACAACACGACCTGAAAGACGAAGTCAAGCTGCCCACGACCTGGCCCTGGTTCGATTCGCTGGCGAGGCTCCAGCAAACTATGAGCCCGTTTCGATTGCTAAAAAGCAAGACGAGCTTCCAGAAGATGTTGTGCTTGCAGGGTTTGGCACCACGGGTACTTTGCTGCGCGACCGCAGTGACAACATCGTGCGCAACCAGGAAGGCCAAGCTCTTTCAAAGTCAGACACCGGAACACTCCGCGCCGTAGAGGTTAAAGCGCGAAGTGTTTTTACCGGAGGCAGTGTGTTTTTCGTTTCTGGAGCGAATGGAGAAGTGCAGGGTGCTTGCCCCGGAGACTCCGGTGGCCCAGCCTACTTCCAGACAGAATCCGGTTGGAAGGTGACAGGTGCTCTCAGCACGGGCCTAACGGGTTTGGTTGATCTCAACGGAGATGGCCGGCTCGATGCCAACTGCACGGGCCAGAATTTTTACACAGATCTGCGCGACTACGAGGATTGGATCTCCAGCGTGAAGCTTCAGTTTGGTGAAGAAGACGATGCTGGAAAACCCGACCCTGAGCCTGAGCCCCAACCTGAGCCTGAGCCAGAACCGGTAGAGCCCCCTTCAGACGACCGCACAAACAAGGTCTACTGGATTGTGTCTTCACTTGGGGATGCCTTCACGAACCCATCGGGCAAGGTTGGTCT
>JANQPW010000796.1 GCA_028285285.1 Silvanigrellales bacterium | reverse complement strand
GCTTTGTTCACCGCGATCAGGTCGGCCATTTCCAGAATGCCGCGTTTGATGCCTTGGAGCTCATCTCCCGTTCCCGCAACCGCAAGCAGGAGAAAGAGATCCACAACTTTTGCGACGGCCATTTCTGATTGACCAACACCGACAGTTTCAACAATGACCGTGTCGAAGCCAAAAGCCTCGCAGAGAAGAACGCACTCGCGTGTGCGCCGGGCCACTCCACCCAGTGTTCCTGAGCTCGGGCTTGGTCTCACAAATGCCTGGGGGTGAACGGCAAGGTTTTGCATGCGAGTTTTGTCTCCCAGCACGCTGCCACCACTGCGGGCACTGGAAGGATCGATGGCAAGCACGGCCACTTGGTGACCTCGCTCAATGAGATCAGATCCCACACCTTCTATGAACGTGGATTTCCCGGCTCCAGGTATTCCAGACACACCCAGCCGTAGTGAGTGTCCGGTTTTGGGAAGAAGTCGCGAGAGGAGCTCGTCGGCCCAAAACCTGTGATCGGGTCGTCGGCTCTCAATCAAGGTTATGGCTCGGCCCAGTGCGGCTCTTGAGCCCGTGGTGAAGTCTCTTTCCAGGCTTTGAACCCAATCAGGTCGTGGTGGTCGTTCCATAACGTCTTCCATCACCCCTTCTTCTTTTCTTTGAGTTTTTTCAGCAGTTGCCGTGCCGCTGTGGTGATGCGTGTGCCCGGCCCAAAAATAGCCAGAGCGCCGGATTTGATCACTGCGGCATGGTCTTGGGGTGGGATAACACCACCCACAACAATCCCGATATCGGCTCTTCCGCTGGCATCAAGTGCTTTTCGCAGCGCGGGCACCAATGTGAGGTGCCCTGCTGCCAGACTTGAAAGACCGACCACGTGCACATCGTTGTCTACGGCCTGTCGTGCTGTTTCTTCCGGTGTTTGAAACAGTGGGCCCACATCAACATCAAAGCCTATGTCGGCAAAGGCACTGGAAATCACCTTTTGTCCGCGGTCGTGACCGTCTTGCCCCATTTTGGCAACCAAGATGCGGGGCCTTCGGCCGTGCTCCCGTTCAAAAGCTTCGATGAGCCCGGACAATTCCTGCAGCTCGGATTCAGTTTCGTGGCTCTTCATTTCGGCTCGATAAACTCCTCTCACTGCACTTGGGTTCGCCGTGTGTCTCCCAAAAATGTCTTCAAGAGCGAGGCTCATTTCACCAACAGTGGCTCGGTTTTTGGCCGCCTCTACGCACAGCTCGAGAAGGTTTTCTTGGCCCCGGGCGCCCTCTCGCAGCGCATCAAGGCTCTTTTGACAAGCGGCCTCATTTCGGGAGTCTTTGAGTTCTTTCAGGCGCTTGATCTGGGCTTCACGAACGGCCGCATTGTCGACCTTCAAAACTTCCAGTTCCGTTTCTTGTTCCAATCGATGGGCATTGACTCCAGTGATCTTCTGCACTCCAGAGTCGATCTTTCCCTGCACCTGAGCTGCCGACTCTTCAATACGAGCCTTGGGAAGACCAGTTTCCAATGCCTTTGTCATGCCCCCAAGCTCTTCAATTTCTGTGATGTGCTCTTTGGCTTTCCTCACCAGATCACTTGTGATGGTG
>JANQPW010000037.1 GCA_028285285.1 Silvanigrellales bacterium | reverse complement strand
TCGGCATAGCCATCCACTTCGACCTGTCGCAGGTACAGGTCTCGCGAAGTTGACAGAGCCGCAAGCTCCGCAGCTCCATCTCTGCCACTCAGCCGAGATTGCAACAACAGAAGTCTGGCTTGGCTTTCGTTCGATATGGCTGTGACGGCGTTTTCGCTGATCACCCGGTTTGCAAACACCGTTTGACTGCGAGCGTTTTGCCAGCCCACAACACGCTGATCCAGCAAGGTGAGATCTTCAATGGTTTGGCTCGAGGTCTGAAACTGTGTGCGCAGGCCCGTATCAAAACCCACAATCTTCACATTTTTAACCAGAAGGGGGCCGATGTTGTCTGAAAATCCCATATCCAGGCCCACCCGACCCACCTTGTCTGCATCTTCAGAAATGATATCGACATCTCGCACGGTTCCCTGGTTGTTTGACCAAAACTGAATGCCGCTTGCAACAGGGTGCGCCGTTCCCACACTCACTGTGAGGTTACGGATGGAGTTGAAAAACACATCGGCCGATCCGCGTCCCGCCCCACGGACTGTGCGGATCACGGCACCCGAGTAGGCTTCTGGAACGCTATCGTGCAGCCTGATCACGGCCTTTTTATTTTGCCCTTGAAGAATGTTACCTCCAAATTGGCCCTGAAAGAGCAAAGCAGCTCTGGCATCTGGGGCCTGAGGAGAGACATCGTAGGTTCCCTCAGGGAAGTAGAGGACCCTGAGGCCACCCACATTGTCGTTGAGTGCTGTTTGAATGGCGACCGTGTCATCATTTCCCGGCGCAGGATCTGCGAAGTAAGGGGCCTTTGTGACGTCAATCACACCGGCATCTTCAGGAAAGACAATGTTGGTCAGTTCAAGGTCAGGCTTTGCCTCTTCAAAACCTTCACAACTGCAAACCAAAGTAGAAAACGACAAAAGAAAAACTCGCTGAAGATCACTTTTCACCATAGCCTCCAATCGGTGTCCCAGACGCACTGAGTCTCAAAATGCACGAGCAAGCAGAAGGGGTTTCGGTTCAATCAGGCCGCTCCAGCCAAATTCGGACCGCAAAATCAGAATGAGGGTTTTCCTAGGGTCGTCGTTTCAGAAGAGTCTCGTGTCGTACTCGTAAACCAACCGCCCGCTCAGAAGCTGAAAAACCGCGCTGAGGTTGCTCATTTTTCCCTCGAATTCGTCTTTCCAGAGGAACCCATTCCAGTCGCGTAGATGTATCTCTCCAGCAGCATTGCTTTGGAGTGCGATGGGCAGCAACCGGAGCGGCCATCTCGGTTCGGCGCCCACGGATTCTGTTTCGCTTTCACTGAAATGCCAGGCTAGCGAAAGAGAGTCTTGAATCGCAAAGCGACAATCGATGAACTGCCGAAGATCAACCTGAGACCCCTCATGCTGTCTTTGCTCAAGACCAGCGGGAACCTGCGGAATGGCTATTCCAAACCCCCAAAAACTAGGAATATCCTGATATCCCGGTTTGAAATCACCACCCAGCAGACCCAAGAAATCGATCGACTCAATGCTGCTCCACAATCCCTCGCGGAGTTTGAAGGTGTCAGTCAACTCGTGATAAAGCGGTCCGAGCCCTCTCTGAAGGAGGTCTACACTGACAGCCGCTTCGTGACCTGCTACCTCACGATTGAGTTTTTGGGACTCTTGAATTGTTTCGGAAAAGCTCTGCTGTAGGGCAAGCATTTCGACGGTGTAGATTTCTTCGTAGCCTTCACTATCTCCTAGCCCAATGTCCTCGAGTAGTGCAGAGAACAGAGAAATTCTTTCCTCCGCGTCGCCGAAGTAAATCTGCTCGTTGAGTTTCCTTTCAGAGTCGGAGTCCTTCCCGTGTTCCCAAATTGCCTAGGTTGTTTTGACAGACCTGAGCTGCTTTTGGAGCAAAGAGACGAGGAGGGAGCTGGTGCTATCGATGAGGCAGAGTTTCATGACTTCGAGAAGAGAATCCAACTCAGTGTCGTCTTTCTCGAAAAGCACCGAGTAGGGTTTCGATTTGAAACTGCCGCAGGAGACGACTCCGTTGAACTGTTCACGCTTTTTCCGGGATCAATGAGTTTTCCAACTAAGGTGGTCCACTTTGACTCAACGCTTTTCCTGCCCTGCTCGAGGGAAAATTTGACTTCATCAAGGTCCACCGATTGACGGACACGATGATCGAGAACGTCTTGAATTGCTTCGTTTTGCTTCAGTTCCCTGTATTTTCCAATGAGGGCTTTCTCTGCCATACTCCATGGGACAGCGAAAACGTCCAGAGTCTGGCACCCGGCCTCGAGCTCGCTGACAAAATCCGGAAGATGAAAATCCAACCCATTGGCCTGTTTTTGGAGTTCAGCCACATTTTCTTCGCTGTGAACGAGCTCGGTTGCGGGTCTGTTGCCGTCGACTCTCAATGTGCAATCAAAGCGATAAAGCAAGCTATCGTCTTTCAGGTAAACTGGAATGGCTTTTGCGAGCGCATACTCCGTTATCACTTCCTGGTTGTCGTCTGTGGTCTGACTCCTTTCGAATTTGAACAGCCCATTCAAAAACGATCGAGTGGTGACCACGACTTTGCTTCTTTTCACGCTTTCTGTTCCAGTGATTTGCAGATCCGCGCCTGGAGGGTTTGCGGCAATCGACACAACATTTGCCTTGTCAAAGGGTTTCAATTGACAAGCCGTCAAGCCGAAGCAAATGAAACAACCGGCAGCCACTCGCAAAACCATTTCTGCCTCCACCGGAAAGACCGTACGAAACGTCTAAGGAACGTCGGAAACTGAGCTGAGAAGTTGAAGTCAGGAGGTGGTGGACGCCGGCAGATTTTTCCCGCTCATCCTCCCTCATTTCTTGAGTGGCGACTCCGATAGCCCCAACGAGCCGAGAAATTTTCTAAGGTGGAGCGAGCCATGAATTTCACACACACAGCCCAGGTCCTGTGGCTAGCGAAGAACAAGAGAGTTTCGATTTCGCTTTGAGCGCGGCAAAGCGGAAGCACAAGGAAGAAAGCGGCGTTGTGGACTGGAAGCAGTTTCAGGGCAAAATTCAAGATCACCATCCCCAGAGCATCCGCAAAAACTACTTGGAGGCTTCTCAAGAGGCTCAGGATGAGCGGACTGCACTCAACCAGATCGACCTTTAAGCCTTTACCCTCCAACCAAGAACGACTCAGACAAAACACCCAGATAGTGATCGCAGAGCTGTTTTA
>JANQPW010000031.1 GCA_028285285.1 Silvanigrellales bacterium | reverse complement strand
GGCTGTTGTCATGTTCACCCAAAGAATCTGAGCGGGAAGGATGGGCAGTGTGGTGCCGACCATCAGTGAAACAAGAATGACCAAGCCCTCTCCCAGATTGGTCGGCAAAGTCCACACAATGAATTTCTTGAGATTGTCGAAAACCCCACGCCCCTCTTCCACGGCAGCTTGAATAGAAGTGAAGTTATCGTCGGCAAGAACCATATCTGCCGCTTCCTTTGCAACCTCCGTTCCACTCAAACCCATGGCAACTCCAATATCTGCCTGGCGCAGGGCAGGCCCATCATTAACACCGTCTCCGGTCATTGCGGTGACCTGCCCAGCAGACTGCAAAGCTTGGACGAGTTGCAGCTTTTGTTCTGGAGAAACCCGCGCAAAAACATGAACCTCTTGTGCGAAACGATTGAATTCTTCGGGGGCCAGTTCTCCAAGCTGACGCCCATCGAGCACCAGCGGAACTCCCTCGCGTTTACCCGTCTCCATTTGCTCTGAACTAACGAGGTTCAGCTGGTGAGCAATCGCCAATGCGGTTTGCGCATGATCTCCTGTGATCATCTTCACTTGAATTCCCGCTCTTCGGCAGGTTGCAATCGACTCCATCACATCTTTCCGCGGTGGATCGATCATACCTTGGAGTCCCAAAAAGGTGAGCCCTCGCTCGATATCTCCGTGAGACACTTGTTCGGTGGATTGCGCACAGTCAAGTCGTGCAAAGGCCAAGACACGCATGCCCTGGGCACTGAGTTCAGTCGCTGCTTTCTGAATGCTTTCTATGTGAATCTCTTCCGTGTCTCCGCCCGCGCTCAACACCTTGTCGCACCGCTCGAGAATGCGCTCAACCGCTCCTTTCACATAAATCGTGCGTGTGTTTCGATGGGGAACACTGTTGAGTGTTGCCATGTATTGCCGGTCAGACTCAAAGGCGATGGCATCATGTCGCGTGTGAGTGTCAACGAGCTTTTGATGATGCAACCCATGCTTGTGCCCAGCGGCCAACAGAGCTCCTTCGGTGGGATCTCCGGTGACCTGGTACTCCGATTCCGACTCCTGCAGTTCTGAGTCATTGCAGAGAAAGCCACAGACCAGTGTTTCTTTCAGCGCGGTATTGTCTTCAGCTCGTGCGGCATTTTCGCGCATGAGAATCTCGCCCTCTGGCCGAAACCCTTGGCCGGTTACGGAATAATTGCCACCTTGGGTCATGATTTCGCGAACTGTCATTTGATTTTCAGTCAGTGTGCCGGTCTTGTCGCTGCAAATCACCGTTGTGCTACCAAGGGTTTCCACAGCGGGAAGCTTTCTGATGATCGCATGGCTTCTGGCCATGCGATTGACACCAATGGCCAGAGTGATTGTGACTGCGGCTGGCAATCCCTCAGGAATG
>JANQPW010000027.1 GCA_028285285.1 Silvanigrellales bacterium | reverse complement strand
CGTGCCAACAAGAAGCGGCCGCTGACTAGCGTTCCCCTTCTTGAGGCCAATCGAAAACTGAATCAGAGAAAGAAGCACAATTGAGAGAAAAAGCGGGTACCACTTCTGGTAGTAGGAACGCAGACCCAGAATCTCGCCTTCAAGCATCACTACAGCTAGAAGCAGAAGACTGAGGCCTCCAATCACTCGCAGAACCAGGGAGACTCGGCTTCTCACGACTTCAGCAGAGTAAAAGGCAAAGAACATCGAGAAACCCACTGCGGATGCAACAATACCCTTGTAGATGAGGACATTGCTCCAGCCAAGCTCATAGGAAAATCGAGAGAGAAAGAAGGTATAGAGGCCCATTAGAAGGGCAGCCATCGAAGCCAAGAGTCGATGCCTCCGAGATGGATCTTCCAAAAAGAGAAACATCAGAATGAGCACAGTGAAGAGAAGTACGACGAGTGAAAGGGGCATCGCCCAAAGCGTCGCTACATCCTTCCAAAAGAAGTTTCCTCTAAGCTCATTGTACTCACCAAATCGAACTTGAGGGATGTTCATGCCCCTGCGAAGGGGAAACTCACTATACACTTGAACGAGGAGCTCTTTTCCAACAATTTCATCTCGGTGCCCCAGGAAGTAGAGCCTCCGCAGATTCTTGGCATTCTTGTACTCAGGGGGAAACTCTCCTGTTTTGCCGATTGTCCTTCCATTGAGTGTTGTGACATCAGCATCATTGATCATTCCCAAGTACACGGCTTGATGTTCAGGAGCACCATCAACAAGGTCAGAATCTTGAATCCGATAACGATATTCAAGAACTTGAGGCTTCCCTCCACTGACACATTCACTGCCCGAGAATGTGGATTCCCACGCAGTTCCCTAGGTCTTGTTTCGACATTCCCAACCTGAACCAGCAAAACCGATGCTGGATACCAGGAGAGATGCGCAGAGCATGACAATGAATGACAGTATTCTCATGCTAGCCCCTCAGCGACGCTGTGGGCGAGTTGCCTCAATCTTCCATTTAGGCTTCCACTCGTTCTGCGTTCATCAAGTGAATCAGCAAGACAATGGATCTCGTCGATGTTGTTCTGAAACGGCCCTTCAAGAATGAGAGTCGGTACCTCTGAATACTTCAACAACACGAGATCATCGCGTGTGTAGAGGCCTGGAGCGTCCTGCTCTAAGCAATATTCCTCACTCAAGATGTTCAGGGAACATGCTTGCGCGACATTCTCAAGAACCTTCGAGAAGACTGGGAGCTGAGGCTTTGCCTGCGGATTCACAAATCCCAGAACACCGTTGCGTTCGGTTGACAGACTCCCTGGGCAACCATTCAGGTGCAGGGAAATGAGAAGATCGGGTTTCAGAGTATTTGCTAGAGTCGCACGAGCCTGTAGATCTACACCATTTTTCAGCGCAACCTCGACGAGCGATTCCAGACTCATACTCTGCAGGTAGAGCTTCGGGATGTCATATCTCTGCAGAATTTGAGGAGTATCCATCCGTCCAACTACAGACTTTGCGGCTTCACATAGAGAATCACGACTTTCGAATGAAGCGCAGCGAGTTCCTCTTCGTCTGGTCAGGATGACTTCCAGACCTCTACTCTCGAGATTTTCTTTGAGCACTTCCGCCCATTCGAAGCAAAAGTCTCCTTCTTTGAATCTTCTTCCCTGAATCTTGAAGTCCCTCAGATCAAAGATTCCCTCACCAACATGTCCTGGATCAATGCACACTGACTTCACAGTTTTCCTCTCCTGATGCTTCCATCTTCTTGTTGGACAGTTCTCTCTCTGCTTGCTCAAACTCGCTCCGCAAGAGGCTCAGAAAGTACTGGTCGTTGAGGCGACCGTTATGGAACCATGCCTTTCTCTTGATCCCTTCAATCATAAATCCAAGTTTCTCATGCATCCTCAATGAGGTTTGATTCCCTGCAAGAATGGTCACCTCAACTCTTTCAATCGGAAGATTGGAAAACAGAAAGCGGATGATCTCATACATGCCTAGGGAGCCTAGCCCTTTGCTTCTGCGGCCTTCCTGTACTCCACCAACAATGTGAGAGTATCGGTTTCGCAAAGAGGTTCTGACCTTCACTCCTGCAAAGGTATGTCCCTGCCCATCCATCACCGTCAGAAACCCGTTTCCTTCATCCATAGAGAACAGAAAACCGTCGGTCCCCTTTGTCCGCTCGAGACCGTATTCTGAAAGGGGTCGTATTCCCATCTCATTGAAGCCAGTAGACTGGAAGAGACCAAACAAGAAGTCCTGATGGCTCTGATCAGCCTTTACAACACGAATGACTTAGGCATTTTGAGTACCTCGTATCCCAAGAGAAAATTGATGAACAAGCACGGACGAGCCAGCACAAACGAAAAGGGCGACGAAAGCCGACTCAGAGTCGACTGTCAGGGAACCCAAAAATGCTAGAACTCCCGCAGAGAGGTTCGCGGTCGAGACGAGAACGGCACGGTTTGTTGAATTCGCAGCCTCCACAAGATCAACAAGAAAGAGCACTTTCTGACTTGCCCGACTCAAGACGACAATCGCTGTAGATAAGGCAACGGCAACAATGGCAGAGTCAGCAAGGTAGAAGCTAACCAATGACGCTCCAACCACACCAACGATGGCCGTTCTCAAGAAGGATCGAGGGATTTGAATGAGAGCAATCACCGCTACGGTACTGAAGACAAACAAGAGAGCGTTCCATCTCGGGTCGACACCTATCGCGAGCAGTTTCTCTTGCACAACCAGAAAACCAACTTTGACTGAGATTGTCACGAGACTGAAAGACGCAATCGCAAGAAGAGAACCTTGCGTAATCGGCATCTTCTTCTGTTCTGTCTTCCGTGAATCATTCGAGCGATCAGGGGCCAGTCCTCGATAGAGAAACGCCAGTGTTGCGATCGAGGCAACAGCATTCGCGTAGAGTGCGGCAGAAAGCCCACCTAACCCGAAGAGCTGCGGGCCGAGTAAGAAGCCGAGCAAAGAGCCAACTAGGCCCAACAGTTCGACTCGCCTCATTGTCGTGTGCCAGCTTTCAGCATTCCTTTTTCCGCTCAGGATGTCAGACCCTTCAAAAATTCCAACCCCAATACCCCACAACGAAAACCCAAGCACAGCCATCGACAGGTCAAGTTCGAGAGTTGCCAGAAGGATGCAAGCAAGCGCGGCAATTGCCTTTCCAATAAAGAAGGCATGGCGCGATGACAGGCGCCGATCAATGTAGGCTCCCAGAAGCTGAGTGAGAGAAGAAGCAACGAGCATAGCTGCTTCAAGAAAAACAATCTCTTGGAAAGAGAACCCAAGAGCCGACAAGCCAGCCACCTTGATTGGAATCGTAAAGAGCATGTTCCTGAGAAGGAATGGTGCTTCCGTCCACCTCATCATCCCTGCCCTCCCGTTGGATAGTCGAGCGAAGGTTCAGGCCGATGTTTCAAATACTCGTCGTAGACACTTCTCCAAATGGGTCCACTGACTCCATCCCCAATAGGAAGACCATCTATCTGTGTAACCGGTGTGATCTCTCGAATCGAACTCGTGACCCATACCTCATCACTTTGATAAAGATCCTGAAGAGAGACATCACCTTCAACAATCTCGATCTTTAGGGATCTGCAGTATCCAATCAAGGCCTTACGCGTAACGCCTGGCAAAACTCGATTCGACAATGAAGGAGTGTAAACACGACCTTCACGGACAGCGAAAACATTTGATGAGGCCCCTTCCGCGACAAAACCCTCCGAAAGATAGATGATTTCACTTCCAGGCACTGCTCGAATTTTCGCGCCAATATTGCTCAAGAGATTTGTTGTCTTGATGTGACAAAAGGCATGTCGATCATCAGGTTGTGCGAACGCACGAATTCCTGAAGACTTTGAGTCTCGCTCCTCAAAACGCACCGGCTGAAGAAATGCCACGGTGGTTGGCTCCATTTCCGACAAAATGGGCCTATGGCTTCTCAACCGATCAACGCCGCCAGTTACTTGTATATAGAGCTGACAGTCTCCCTGGCGATTTGCTTCCACGAGGTTCCGAAAAATCTCGTTCCACTGAAGAGATGGGCGTTTGACTGAAAGCTGCTGAAGGCCCGATTCCAGACGAGCAATGTGCTCCTCAAAAAAGTGAGCTACACCATCGTATACAGGAATCACCTCATAGACCGACTCCCCAAACATGAACCCCCGATCAAAGATGGGTATTCTGGCTTCGACTAGGGGAACGTACTCTCCATTCAGGAAACCAATCCTCATAAACGACGCAACGTACTCAGCCACCTTGGAGTGCATTAGAAGCTGATTTGTACTCGAGACCATTGGCCACTCCAAAGGACGTTTCAAGTCTGGCGGAGGGACGGCCTTCCTGAAGACTCGGATGCAGAGACAACCTCGACTATTGAGGCACTCATAGTCAGCACACAGACATCTCTGCAGTCAATCAAAAGGTAACAATAAATTCAATACGAAAGAAGTCGACAGCCAATCACGAGACTGCCTATTCCTTAAACATCAGAACATGCGTATGAAGGCAAGGTTCTGTGTCAGGTCTACTTGACACCGGGTCAGCGACTGACTTAGTAAAAAGAGATAAGACTCTGAAAATACTAGAAGAGTAAATTCCAAGAAAGTGCTTCGACTGTCGTCCTCTTCCAATGCGAGAAGCAATTAGGTTCCAGTCGTGGCACTTTCGAGCTTTCATATCCGAGTTGTCTGGGCGATACCTATCTACAAGGCGAAAAGGCTGATCCCCCGCAAGGATAGAAGAAATGAACCACGAGAGAAAACATCACCTCAAGCAAAATATCCTCACGATTCAATCGCTACTATCGATGTTGAATCGCAACTTGGACCTGAAGTCTGATCCAGATGGAGACGAGATTCTTGAAGAAGCGGTGCTCGCCGCAAAGCAGCTTCACTCCTTCATTGACTCGATTCCTTCGGCACCAAAAGGATGGGAGCGTTCAGGCCAAAACGGACAGGTGGTTCAACAACTTGCCCAAAATCCCAAATCGGAACAAAAAGTTGTGGCAAAAGCTTTCTTGCGCGCTGCGCAAAGCCTCGAGCTCAGTGGCTCTGAAATGTCGAAAATCATTGGTGTCTCAGAGTTGAGTATTTCAAGAATGAGGGATGGCGCGCTCATAAAAGAAGGCAAATGGATGGAGCTCGCGCTAGCTTTCATTCGCGCCTATCGATCACTTGACACCGTCTCTGGCCCCGACAGAGGGAATATGGTTGCGTGGTTTGGGTCAGCTAATCACCACTTGTCGGGCCCTCCAAGGGAACTGGTTCTTCATTCTCAGGGTCTTTTTGACGTCGTGAGGTACCTTGATGGAATGCGTGCAAAGCTCTGACTTGCAACCTCTGAGGTTTAGCGCCAACCACAGAGGGGATCGTTTGACGTACCAGAGTCTAAAAGCTGTCTGTATTCTCAATTTGAACTCTCTTGAATCCCCGTTCACTCAAACCGACTCTTTGAGAAAATGGTCTCTTTTGACTCGACCAATTTGCAAAAGAAGCCAGCTAGAGCGGACGCAGTTACGTTCGAGCCATAGTGAGTCTTCAAGCCAGTTCGAATCTTGAATGTGTAGGTCTTTCTATCGCGAGAGATCGCCCAAGACTCTGCCAATCCCGGCACGTAAGTACCAAATGGAGTCACATCAACCAAGGTTTGTCCAATCTGCTTCAAAAGGACTTCCTGCCGGTAGTAGTTGATTTCCGCTGGCTTCGCAACAAACTCCTCACCGGAGAATCCTGCAACAGTCAGCATTTTCTTCGGCTTCTTGTTGTCCGCCAAGGAAACAGCCTGACTCGCCACACACAGCAGAGCCATCATAGATCGAATCAGCATTTGAACCCCTGAATCATCTCTCTAAATTCATGTGGATGGAGAATGACACCTGACATATCATCGAGTAGCCGATCAAGATTCGCCGACTGCGTCAGTTTGTAAATCTCCTCGATCGAACCGTAGGAAAGCGCGATGTTCAACTGAATCTCATTGTTGACGACAAAGTCGTATTGACGAGCCAGCTGAGACTCCTCACCTTCTCCCAAGGCCTTGACATGACGTGACGCCGCCTCGTTAGCATCGCACTCGCCATTCAGCATCTGAATAAGGATGCGTCGACGGACAGCATGTTGATAGCAGAGAAAATCATGTTCAATTCTCGCGAGCGACCCTTGTTCGAGATACCGCTCACAACAAATTAGTGTTACAAACTGCGCGAAAGCTTCGACATGAAACAGATCAAACGAATGAGGAACAACGCCTCTTCGTTGAGCGTCGGAGGTAGACTCTCGAACTAATTTATCAAAATGAAAGGCGTGACCAAGCACTTCATGAACCAGGACTATCGCCATCGAGATTGCGCCTGCCCCGAGAAGTTTGTCAAGATTCACATAAACAACAGGTAGTTCTTGTTCGACATGACGAACAAACATCATGAAGCTGTAGTCTGGAAAATGACCCTGCTCAAGAATATAGTCTGCACCTGAAAAGGCAGGAAAGTCAGCTTGAAAGCACCTTTTGACCCGCTCAAACTCCTGAATGTCTTCTTCCAACTGATCTCTTGAAAACTTCTTCATCAGTGGCGAAAGACTATTGGAAGAGCAGCCTTTGAGTCCCCTTGCGCGGACGCCCTCTTCAAGTGACGCTCGAACATGATGCAGGTACTCCTCAGATGGCTTGAAATCGAAACGATCCCTTAGCTTTTCGACTTCAACACTTTTGGAATCTGACCAATACTGCTTCGTGTCATTCCATCTCTCATGCAGGAAACGATCATCCACTGATTCATCGGTTTTTATAGTCACCTTTTGGGTAGACTGAGATCCTTTTTCCTCCAATTCGGAATCTCGATCTACTGCTAGAATCAAATGCGAATCGCTCATACCGGAACTGAGCATCTCGCTCTTTGCCCAGCGACGCAGCTGTCTAAGGTACTCGAGTTGAGGCCGGCTCATCACAAGCGGCCCCAACCGATTCTGCGAGGTTTGCTGCATTCCGTCTCATCTCGAATCACATCAAGATCGAAAGCAGATGCTGCCTGAGCCTCGGCACTCTTCTTCTGATCTGCGGGACTGAACGGAGCAATAAATTCCTTCCCAAAGGCCTTTGCAGATGTAATTAACGATGCCACCGCAATAAAAATACTAGACTTTCTCATGCTGTCTCCTTCAACGGTTTCTACACGTCACTTCCTTCGACTGCCCCATTGGATCCCAGTTCAAAGTGAACACTGCAACGCCGAGTGTCAGGCTGACCTGACGCCGGGTCGACAGGGACCACATCGAAAACAGAACAACCAGCGATAACTATTGAGTTTTCGCAATCTGAAATCGATAAGAAAAAGAATCACGGAGCAGTACTCCAGACCTAAATGTTACCTTGACAGGAGATATAGGAGCGAGAAAGTCACAGATTCGTTTGTTTTCCGCAATGAGCTATTGGAGGTCACTGTGCCCAACACTCATTCCTCCGGCAGACCCTCCAAAACATCTTCCAGGTCATATGTCGTGACTCGTCCGGGAATCTCACTCTCGAGCGTTTTTCTCACTTCAGGGCTGAGTTGTGTGGTGCAAAGCGCAAAGTCGAGACGATAGTCCTTATACTGACTAAACGGCTTTTTCCCGAGCAGCTTTGTGGCTTTTCGTTCGAGGTTTTTTCCTTCACCCATCAATTTCTGCTGCTGTCTTCTGCAGCTTCCGAGACGAAGACGCCGATCGGTGTGGTTGAGGAAAATGAGATCGATTTCAAACTCGACTTCGTTCCAATAGCCTGCAATGGCCTCATCAAGGAGGAAGGTGTTTTTTCCTTGCGCGCCTAGTGAGCTTTGTTTCTGAAAGCCCTGAACGAACATTCTTTCCAGGGTTTTGCCCTCAAAAGCGAGAAGAGACTCACGCGCCTGTTCTGCGAGTTCGTCGGAGTTTCGGAAGGCAACAGAAAGCGCACGTGACTTAATGCAACCCAGCCAAGCCTGTAAAAAATTGTCGCTCAGCCGGTGTCGTGTGAAACGCGATCGTTTTTTTGTGAAGATAGGGCTTTCCGAAACCACAATTCGATACTTGTTTTGAAGAATTTCTAAGTAGGAGCCCACCTGGTTCTTTGCCTTTTCCCCTTCGGAGGTTTCTGCCATGTAAGACAGCAGATCGCTGTGATAAGGGCTTCCTCCCAGGTGAGCAATGGCGTTGAGAATCGCCAAATTGCGGCCTTTGATCCCATGCAAGAACCAGTTTTCGGCCTCCGAACGGAGCGGAGAGCTGGGCTCAATAAACAGTCCTTTCACCACTTCAGCGGCGGGGCGGCCAAGCAGGTCATGTTCAAATGCTGTTTGGTAATATTTGGGAACCCCTTCAATGAGATTGAAGTAAAAGAGAAGGGCTTCGGGCGAGTAGGCGTCGTGGTCGCGAAGGATCGATCGAACTGTGGACGGGGAGAAGTGATTCACATCCAAAAGATGCGTGACCCTGCCATACAATGGGGCAGACTTATCGCTTAAGATGGCTTCCATCTCGGTGTGAATGCTTCCGGCGACAATGAGCCCGCCCGTGGTGGAGCGCGACCCACCTTGAAACTGGTCCACCACGCTCTGCAAATAGGAGAGAAGGGGCTTGAGCTTAGCGTGATTCAGGTATTGGAACTCGTCGAGCACGACCGTGTGGTTTTCCATCAGCATGGCTTCTAAGGCCCGCGCCACATCGGAGAGTCGATGAAACTGAATGTTGCCCAGGACGGCCTGTGAAATATCGTGGACTTTTATGGCTTCTGAAAACTCTGCGACGAGCCCACCTGGTTCAGCGTCGGGAATTTGAAAACATCCTGCTAAAAATTCCAAAATATTTTCTGTTGGTTGAGTTAAAAACTCACATTATTAATTGAGAATAATAAAAGCTGATCGGGCGAAAAGCAATTGAGGCGCCTTCCCCGCTCCGGAAAATTGACGGAAAAACAGGCCGCCGAGGCCTCGTCGTGAGGGTGCTGTCCAGCTCAGCAAGAGCTGGTGAAGCCCGGCTAGCGGCATGAGAACCGGGCGCTTTCGGGGCTCACACCAGCATCGATGTAGTTTTGCACACACTCTGAAGTTGAGAGAGCCTCAGACGAAGAGCCTCTCCGACAGGAAAAGCGCGCACTTTCGCTGTAGCCGGCATCAACATAATTGCGCACGCAAGTCGAACGGAGGAGGTTGTCTCTGGCGGTTTCTCCAGAACCCTCTCGACAGGCAAATCTGGCGCTTGATGTGCTGTAGCCGGCATTCACGTAGTTGAGAACGCAACGAGAGGTCGCGTCTCCGCGGGTGTTCACATGACGACGGTGGTGGGAACGACTCACAACCCGCCGTGTGTCTCCGGAAGCCCAAATGCTTCTCAAGTGGCCTCCATAAACGTAACCTTTCCGAAACTCACAGCCGGGAACGGGTCGTGTGAGTTCCACAATATAGTGGGCTCCATACTGCGAAGCTGCCCGAGCCAGCTGGTAGTGACCGCCCTGTTGCAAACGGCACTTCCCAGCACCCCAGCTCAGATCGGTTGAATCGGCTGTGCTGATTTTGAAGAAGGTGTCGCGGGCGGCGACCAAACTTCTTTGAGAATTGGCCTGGGTGATTTCATAACCGGCAGAGGTTTCTTCAGGGTTGGTCCCGCAGCCGCAGAGGGCAACCGACAGGCATGCGAATAGAATTTTCTGATGCATTTCTTCCTCTCTCACAAAAGTTTTCATTTAAGGTCGAATTTCTCCATAACCAAAAACCCTATTCTTTCAAGTCTTTCCAGATGACCTTTGCAAATGGATCAGAAATTGCTCTTCCGGTCGCAGGTCCGGGTGTGGGCCTGTCTGAATTTAAAATTCTGGAATTAATGGAGAAAATCATGCAAAAGTCTTTTGCAACTGTCTCAATTGCGACACTCGCACTGTTTTCTGCGGCGTGCGGGGAGAGCAACACGTCTCAGTCGGGGTTGAACCATGAGGCTTCGAAGAAGTTGGCGAAGATCATTCACGAGAACGACTTTGATTTGAATTGCCAAGAAATTGATCCGAGTGCCACGCCCTTTTTGCAGTTCAAGGCGAGTGTGCGCGACCACAAAGCCAGTCTTTCCCTCACAGAGCTCCCTTTCTTTGGTGCGGAGCCCGTGGTTTTTGAGAAAACCCACGAAGATCTCACAGCGGGGCTTCTGGTTGATGGCATCGACGAAGAGAGCGAAGAAGGCATCTACATGCAGTGGGGAGCCGACGGCGACTCTGGAACTCTCAGCGTGAACTGGCTTGATGAGAGCGATATCAACTCTTTGGAAGGAATCGTTGTCATTGACGGGAACATCAACAAATCCCCAACCGACATCTTCACCGAGCATGTGGACAAGGAAATTTCCGTAACATGCCGTGTGGCTTTCCAAAATCTGATTGAGTCCGAAGATGAGTCAATTCTTCTCCAGTACGTCGAGGACCTGGACAGACTTGCCGATGATGCCGATGCGGGGGAGTTCAAGGGAGTTCGTTACTTCTACGTTGACTCCGACCATGGAAAGCCCGCGGTAGACACGATGCTGGCTGAGCTCATTGAAAAAACAAAGGGAGATCAGGCCCGGTTTCATCTTCCCTCCATTGCTGATGCCTGCAAAAACACGCGCTCAAAGACAGCTGTGAACTGCCTCAAGAATGACGCCAAGAAAAATCGGGCCTCTCTCTCAGACATTGCTGACTTTTTCACAGAACTGGACAATCCAGAATTCAAATCTCTTGCCGAAGACTTCCTGAAGTTTTTGAAGAGAGACCTGGGAGAAAACTACAAAGAGTGGACCATTGACACCAAAGGACTGATAAACAGAGATTCCTTTGCCACGGTTCTCATGTCGAGCAACAAGAGAAAGGTTTTGGTCCTTTACTGGGGCTCAGGAGCCTAAAACCTCGCAAACCCCGATCCATCTCGTGCTCCCGCCCATGAAAACGCAGCGGATGTTATGGTGAACACATCAGCTGAAGAATGAATCCTTCTTGATGGCGGGTGATGTGTTGACAAAAAAACGATCTGAACTTTGGGTTTGCCTTGCTTGCAATCTGTTTCTTTTCTTCACTCTCGCTTGCGTTCCGCGCCAGCAGAGCGCGCGCACAAACTCCAGCACGAGGGCGAAAGAAAGCTCCGTAACCGCAACTTCGCCTGCAGCTTCGTGGCAGTCCCTGCGAGATTGCCTTCACGACGAAAATCTGGCCTACACCAAAGGCCTCACGCCTTTCTGGCGTCTTTCTTTGGCAGAGCGTTGGAGAACCCTCCACAGCGAGGAGCTGAGTTCTCAAGCATACATCATGAACTGGAGCTGGGCCATGTGGCAGGCGCAAGCTCCTGAGGCACTTCCTTCCGAGGAAATGGGACTGACAACCGAGCGTTCTCCTGCAGGGCTCTTGGGCGTTTTTCGCCTGCGCTCAGGGGACATCGCCAAATGGCCGAATCCAGGGCTATCAGACAAGGTGCTGGCCTCCGTAAAAGAGCTCACACTTGGAGAGTGCTTGGGTGGTGTGCGGGTGCGCGGGCTGATTTCTCTGCAACCCCCAAAAAACGCAAACGAGGCTGTTCTGCAAGAGTTTGAGCAAGAGCATAGGGTGATTTTAATGGAGGAAGCGCTTGATGGAAGGCCATCTAGACTTCGAAAGGTGCTTCGTGATGAAAGCGAAACCAGCCATCCGATTTTCCAAGCTTGGATCCGCCGGGTTCTGCTTGTGGCTGTGAAGAACCACATTCGTTCCCTCATTGATTTTCAGTTCATGTCCACTCCGGAAGAACAGTGGGCAGAACCCGCTCAAGAGCACTTTCAAATCATAGATCCTGACGCGCTTTCGCAGGTGTTGCCCCATGAGCTCAGACTCGGAACCACCCACTTGAATGGAATCCTGGACACATGGGTGAACTTCAACAGACCGCACGAGATTCGCGAGCTCGAAAAGTGGGCGGCCGAACAGTCTCAGCAAGTTCCCGAACTCCCGTGGGCCATTTGTTCAGCCCTCAAGAATCTCGCCGCTTCCCAGTCGAGGAGCTATGACTGTCGCGAAGACTGAGTGGCCCGACTGCCTGCCGTCGGTCGGGGAAATTTCTCAACGGCCCTGGGTGCTGGCTCCCAAACGGTTGAAGAGAAACAGCAGCTCACGAGCCCGCTTGGCTGCCTTGGCTTCGATGCTGGCTCCGCCGTGCCCACCGGTGCGGTCTTCAAAGTAACGCATGGCGTGGCCTTGGCTTTCCATTTTGGCGGCCATCTTCCGGGCGTGACCGGGGTGAACCCGATCGTCTGCTGTGGATGTTGTGAAGAACATCTCAGGGTAGGAGGCATCGGACCTGAGGTTGTGGTAGGGCGAATAGCCTTCCAGATAGGCGCGGTCTTCTGCATTGTCGGGGTTGCCATACTCACCCATCCAGCTGGCGCCGGCCAGGAGCCTGTGAAAACGCAACATGTCTAAGAGAGGAACGTGGCAAAGAACGGCGCCAAACATGTCGGGCCGTCGAGTGGCAACGGCACCAACGAGCAAACCACCGTTGCTGCCTCCCTCAATGGCGAGCTTTTCAGGGCGAGTCACACCGCGTTGAAACAGATCTTCGGCAACGGCCTCAAAGTCTTCAAAGGCCACATGGCGGTTGTGTTTCAAAGCGGCTTGATGCCATTCAGGACCATACTCGCCACCGCCTCGAATGTTGGCCACAACATACACACCACCTTGGGCAACCCAGTGCATGAGTGTGGCTTCTCGGAAGGAAGGTAAAACGCTGATCTCAAAGCCACCGTAGCCATATTGGAGAGTGGGGTTGTTGCCGTCGAGCTCCATCCCACGCTGGTGAACCATGAAGTAGGGAACTTGAACGCCGTTGCGATCCACAAAGTGTTGGCTCACGGTCATGCCACTGGTGTCAACGCTCGACTCGGTTTGGTCAACTTTTTGAAAGGTGCCATCAACGGTGTTCCCCAGAAAAACGGCGGGGGCAGTGAGGTAATCGCTGTAGTGCACATAGAAGTCGTCAGAGTTCCAGTCGCCCGAAACCCATGCAGCGCCGAGGCCCGGAAGCTCGAGGGAACGTGACGACCATTGGCTGCCCGTTCGGCTCCAAATCTCCACTTGGGAAATCACATCTTCCAATTTGCTCAACACAACGGTGTTTTCGGTGACCAAAACACTGTTGATCACACTTTCCCGGCTTGATGCAGCGAGAAGCTGGGGCTGGAAGCCACCTTCGAGCAGATCGCTCATTTGGGCCATGACCACACTGCCAGGGCTGAAAGTTTGGCCGTCACTTTCCAGTTCTTCTTTGAGCTGAATGAAAACGGTGTCACCAATGCGGCCGCTGATGACCGAGGTTGAGGGAAGGCTGAGGCGCTGCAAACGACCATTGCCGTAAAAATATTTCTTGTCATTGAAAAAATCGAGGCCCTGCTCAATCACCAAAGTGTCGCCCATTTTGTAAGCCCACACACCCACATCGGTTGATTCACCTGTGAAAATGGTCGTGGCGCTTTCCAGATCGCTTCCGCGTGTCCACAACTTCACGGTCATGGGGTAACCAGAATCGGTGACAGGGTCTCCCGGGAGGGCCGAGCCAATCATATAGGTTGTTTCGTCGACATACCTCAAGCGCGACTTCGACACTGGAACGCGGGCACCCGCAGAGTCAAACGACATCGACGCCAAATCAAATTCTCGAGTCTCGGTGGCATCGCCACCATCTGGGCTGAGAGATATCAAGCATTTGTTGATTTCAGGGCTGCAGCGGTAGCCTTTGAGGTCCCACTTCACGTTCTCTTGTTGCCCCAAGGCTCCCACATCAAAAAGGGTCTGCCAGCTGGGGCTTCGCTGTGAAATGGAGTCGAGTGTTGCACGCTTCAACACACCCTTTGGGTTGTCGGCGTCTTTGTGGTGCATGTAGAGGTAGCCTCCGGAGATAGCACCGGAAAGGAGCTGGTCGTCGGGAAGGTAGAGCTCATGGAGGCTGTCCTTGAGCTCCCTATAGCCAGGGAGAGCTTCGAGTTCTGCCAGAGTCTGTGCGTTTTGCGCATCGACCCATGCCAGAGCCTGCTCGCCGCGAACCTCTTCAAGATAAGCGAAGGGATCAGGCTGATTGATTTCATTGAGACTGCTGTTGCTGAGCAAAACGCCACAACTAGCAAATGCAGCGACAGTCAGCAGAGAGACGATCGTTTTCATGGAAGTTTCCTTCTTCAATTGTTTCAAGCGTTTTTAGCAAGAAAACTTTGGTGTGAAAATCGACCCAACCCCCTTGGCTAGCGGTGGAAAGGGAAGCAAATCTTGATCCATTGTGTGGCAACGGGATTGACCCTTTCCTCGTTCTCAGAAGTCGTTTCCTGGTGTGAAGTTCCAGAAGTGCTGTCCTTTCTTTTCGTTGACCTGCTGAAAAACGGGAGATAGATTGCCTTCGTGACCCACGCACGGGAATAAAGTTCAATGATGAGAAGGAGATCCCATGAGAGCTGCCCTCTTCGTGAGCCTTTGGTTTGGCCTCGCTGTTGCCCTTGGAGCCGCTTGTTCCGGGCGCAACACAGACACTGTCGAAAACGACCCCAATGCCGAAGGTGGCTTTCGCCTCACAGCCGATCAGCGTCAGCTGGTCGTGTTTGGGGCGAATTGGTGCAAACCCTGTCGAAAAGAAATCGATGATCTCAATGCCCTTGTTGCGGCCCAAGGCGAGCAGCTTTTGGTCAAGGGCTTCTTGGTTGAAGATGGGCCCGGTGAAGTTCCCGTGCCAGAAGATCTGAAGGCCTTCACCTCACCGTCGGGGGCGTCACCCAGTTACCCCGTGGAACTCGACCCCGATTGGGCGATTTTTGAAAAAATGACTGATGGTCAAGACCGCACTTTGCCCCTTCTGCTGCTTGTTGAAAAGAATGGTGACGTCTACCGTCGTTTTCAGGGTGCAACAGATTTCGAGGCAGCACTGCTTCCCACTTTGGAGAGCTGGATGGCCGGAGAAGAGCAGCAGCCGGAGCCAGTCGAGGAAGAAAAGGAGCCTGAAGAAGGCTCCGACAAGCTGCGGCTTGGAATTGCTCGTTGGGTGAGCGAGATTGCTCCCAATATGGAGCCAGAAGTTGTTTCGGCCATTGAGGCCGGTTGGCAAACTGGTCTCTCCAAAGGGGGCTTCACCGATTCGGATATGCCCTTTGAAAATGGCAAGATCACCTTGCAACTGAAGGAAGCTGTGTGGATTCCCCTGAGTGCGCGATGGGAGTCTTTCAAAGATGGCCAACGTTGTGAGCTCACCGTTTGGTACGAAGAAGATGGAAGCTTCAAATCGTATCGGGCTTTGTGCCAGTGAAGAGGAGATGTTTGAGCCATGAGTGAAATGGGTCTGCTGGGGCCGCTTGCCTCCGCATTTTTGGGTGGGCTGCTTCTCAATCTCATGCCCTGTGTTTTCCCGGTGCTGGCCATTAAGATCACTTCTCTCACCCAACAAGCGAGGAACACTCGCAGCGAGGTGCGTCTCGCTGGATTGGCGTATACCGCCGGAGTGGTGCTGTCGCTTCTCCTTCTGGCGGGCCTGCTTTTTTCTTTGAGAGAAGGGGGCGCGCGATTGGGTTGGGGTTTCCAACTGCAGTCACCCTATTTCATGGTGGCCCTGGTGCTGCTTTTCACACTCGTGGCTTTCAATTTTTTGGGTCTCTTTGAGGTTGGCATTCCCGCTCGCTTTTTGCCCACAGCCCTCACTGCCCGAGAAGGGCTAGCGGGAGAGTTTTTCTCGGGTGTTCTCACGGTTCTGATTGCCTCTCCCTGTTCTGCCCCCTTTATGGCAACGGCCATTGGCTACGCCCTGATGCAAGACTTTCAGACGACGGTTTTGGTGTTCTTCATGATGGGTTTGGGCCTTGCAAGCCCCTTTTTTCTGCTCACGTTTGTTCCTTCGGCAGTGTCGCTTTTGCCGCGCCCCGGGGTGTGGATGACTCGTTTGAAGGAATTCATGGCCTTTCCCATGTTTGCAACCGTGATTTGGCTCATGTGGATCTTGTCGAAACAGGTCTCCGAGCTGAGCTTCTTGTTGGTGGTCACGGCACTCCTGGTGCTTTCGGTTTTCATTTGGCTGCGCCAGCAAAGTTTCAAAAAGCGGTTTCACCATGTGCTGTGGCCTGCAGTTTCTCTTTTGGGCTGCGGCTCGCTTCTGTACTTTGCCTTTGCGAACCCTCCCTCTACTGCAAGCGTTCAGCTGGGAGGGCTACCCCAGCCTGAAGGGGTTGAGTCTTCCGTTTCGTCGGAGAGTGCTGAAGAAACAGAGGCCATCAACTGGAAGACGTATGAACCGCAAGCCGTGACGGCCACGCAGAAGGAAGGAAAAGTGGTGTTTGTGGACTTCACAGCGGATTGGTGCGTGTCTTGTAAAGTGAATGAAAAAGTTGTGTTTGGTTCCGATCGCGTTCTGGAAGAGCTCAGCTGTCGCGACGTGGCGCTCTTCAAGGCAGACTGGACCAACGAAGACCCGGTGGTGACAGCAGCACTCGAGCGTTTTGATCGGGTCAGCGTTCCCCTCTACCTCATGTACAAGCCAGGTGTGGAAGAGCCTGAAATTCTGCCGCAGGTGCTCACGCCCGATATCTTTTTGGCTGCGTTGGATCGGGCTTCAGATGCGGAGACTCCATGCCTTTGAGGATTCCTTCAGTTTTCACGAGATCCGCGTGTGTTGTTTTCAGTTTCTTGCTGATGAGTTTCCCTTTTGAGGTGAGTGCGAGTGACACAGCTTCCATTTTTTCAGCTCCTCTCCAAGAGGAAAATGGAGTGCCCCGCCGCATTCGAGAGCTCCCCTCAGCCGAGCCTGGCATTCAGCAGGGGTGGCTGGTTTTTTTCTGGGCGAATTGGTGTGTTCCTTGCAAAGAAGAGTTGAAGCTGGTGCTTTCCAAGCGTGAAAGCCTCAAAGGTTATCGTCTTGTGGCGGTTAACGTTGATGAGCCGGGAGATTGGTCGGGCGCGCGAACCACGCTGCGCTCTATGGGGTGGAACACGCATTCCCTCCGAGATCCTGCGGGTGAACAGTTTTATCGCATTCAGCCCAGCGGTGAATTGCCCCTCACGCTCCAGTTCAGTCCCTCAGGGGAGTTTGTCGCTTCCTTTGCTGCGGTTGACGAAGCTCTTTTAGGCGAATTCGCGACTCAGGCTGAAGAATGGAATGGCTCTGTTTCTTCGCAGTCTGACACCGAGGCTGAGATTTCGTCTGTTTTTTCTGTGAGCTCTCGCTCCCATTTTCGGCTGCGAGATGCTCAGCCAAACGCTCCAGAAGCGAAGACCATTGCCAATTCAAGCTCTGTGGGTTGGAGCCTGAAGAATTGGAGTTTACGCGTTACTTTGAACAATCTCTGGCAATCTCCACAGGGTGGAGATTTTGTGCATGAAGATGAACTGGG
>JANQPW010000017.1 GCA_028285285.1 Silvanigrellales bacterium | reverse complement strand
TGAAAAGCTCCCCTTTTGCAGACATTTTCTGATTCACAGTGGGGACAAGTTGTGATCGAACTCTGGCTCATGGAACTCCTCCTCAAAAGGGATTTGCTCCGCAATGTGCCAGGACGCTCAGATTTTTTTCGGAGGTGTGCGAAAAGTGGTCAGAACTGTTCGCTTTCTGGAGGGTGCTCAGGTGGGTGAGAGACTCCTCAGCACCAATTGAGAGGGCCAGTTTTAATGGTGTAAATCAGATGCATGGCATTGTCTCTGGAAAAGGCGCTGACTCCAGCCGCATTCTGACTTGATTTGGTCAATGGCTGGGCAACAACTCTCAGCTTTGGTTTACAGTGCTTGCGGATGAGAGGCGGAATGGGCTCCTGGTGTTGAAGAGAGTGTTTCAGGGCTGGGCTGCTCAAGATCTTTTCAGTTTCGGCTCCACACAGCTTGAAGCGGACAGCCAAAACCTTCCAATCAATGTCGTTTTCCACCGCAGCTGCGCTGTCGGTGTCGAGAGCAACACTTTTGTTGTCGAACTCGAAGGGAGGGTTAAGTGGTGCTGCGTCAACAATCACCTCTTCCTTGAGCCTCCTGCACTGAAAGATCCGCTCGGCGATTTCGGTTCCGGCAACGGCATCCATACGCTGATGCATCTGGCATAGAACTTGGAAGAAGTGCTCTCTTTCCAAAAGCCCAGCGCCTAGGCGACCGTCTTGAGAAACAAGTGGAGTGTAAACAAGTTCCCAAGGGCTACCCAAAGAGCCAGCTCTGAAATCGAATTGGTTCACACCCATGTTCAATCGAGAGAGGGCGCTGAGCGTGGGGTCGGAGATGTAAAAGTCACTGTTTGTTCCCAGCGGGAACATGACGAAGAGATCGTTGACATCGAGAGGGTTAGGGCTGTTTGGTGAAATCGACTCGGTCGTCGCCTTCGAAAGCTTGTTTTTTAACACACAACTTGAAAAACAAGCTGTCACACAGGCGAGGGCTGCCGCCCTGAAGAAGAACTGGTGCATTGCTGTTTCCTCGTCCAAGGCTTCTGGCTGAAAGCATCAGACATAAGGGTACAACAAAAGCCCAGCAAAGATATTGAACCTCACTCGGCCTGAGCGACTTCAAACACGCGCACGCTGCCGCTCACCTCAAACCCCACTAGAAGGAGGGGGGTACCTGTGGGGCTTTCGTTCTCCGGAACAAAGGCAAAACCCTCGGGGCCAAGGTCGTCCAACTCCGGATCATTGCTGCGGGCTGCTGCAAATCCAACCCATTGGCTGTTGCGCGGCTCTGTCACGTCGTAGACCACGATACCACCCGCTCGCTCCAGGCCCACAAAGGCAAGGTTGCGGTTGAAAGCAGAGCCCACCACAACCCCTTCGGGTTCTGGCCCCTTGTTGTCGCTGCGTGTGTCTGGTTCGGCCGGTATTTCCTGATCGGCATTGAAAAACTCTGGGAAGTTTTCGGCATAGTGACGTTCAAAAGCAGATCCGGAGTCAAAGACTTGTTCTCCAAGCGCGCTCCAAATGCTCACCGAGCGTGAGCCATAGGCAAACAGTCGTGAGTGGGATCCTGCGTTTTCTCCCTCCAAAATCTGACCTTTCACGGCAGAAACCTTCAGGCGCAGCGGCGCTGACTCAGCGAGCTCATCGGTCAGCGCAAGATCCCCCACGCGAGCTTCCTCCGCATCGCGCGCATCGCCCTCGTTTGCGGTGATGTAAAACACTTCCCCCTGAGCTTCGAAAGTGGCGATGGCGTCGGGTTGATACATGCCAAACACACCGGGGTGGGTTGCGATGCTGATGCCGTCTTTGTCGTTGAAATCAGCGGCATTCGCCTCGAGACCATGGTCTTTGAATCCCATGGCATTCACGTGGCGAATGCGGCGAGTCTGGAGATCAACGACGGCCACAGCGTTGGCCTCTTGAAGACTCACAAACGCGGTGCTTCCATCGGGAGAAACACTGACGAATTCAGGCTCCAGATCTTGTGCAATGGAGTTTGCACGGGGCGAAAGATGCAGAAGGCTCAGATCGAGCTCGTCATGGCGACTGCCGCCTACGTTAAAGTCTTCAAAGGAGAGGGTGGTCACATTCTCTGGAGAGGAGGGGGTGGGCAGATCAATGATGGTGATGCTGCCTTCGGGGTCAATGCTTTCTGAAGCCTCGCCCTCATTTGCAACAAGAATCTGCAAGCCACTAGGGCTGAAGGTCACCATATCGGGTAAAGCACCAACTGTGTAGATGAACTCAGGCTCGAGTGTTTCTCGGCTGAGCACAACAACTCTTCCTGCTTCGGTCTTTTCTTGGGCAGCCAAAGAAACAGCGATGTGTTCTGCAGAGCCAACAGCAATGCTTGTGAGATCTCCTGGTTCAAATGCATTTGGACCAGAAGAGTCGGCAAACCAGTCTGCAACGCTTAGCGAAGAAAGAGGTGTGAGGCTTCCATCGGCCGAGAGGTTCAGCACGTCTATGGAGAGCGTGGCCCCGTTGAGGGAAAGCACGCGTGAGTATGGGGTGTCGTACTGTACAATTTCAGCGGCACCCTCATCAAACAGACCGGTGGCAAATCGGCCCAGTGGTCGGAGGCTGATTCCCGAGAGTGGAATGACCTCCCCCTTTTTGTCAGAGTCTTGAGAGTTGGTCTTCTCTGGGCCCTCGCCTCCAACTGAAGGCTGATCTTCTGGTTCCTCGGGCTTCTGTACGAGGCCTCGTGGAGAGCAGCTCAAAAGCACAAGGGAAAGGCCGAGGGAAAGTCGAGTGCCAAATCGGGTGGTGGACACAAACATTTGGAATTCCTCATGTGAAGACGTTTAAGCCGGGCTCTTGAGCAACTAGGGGTATAGAACTCGGGCTCCGATGTTCCCTCTATAGACCTAAAAACAGTATTTTGGTGTGAAATTTAGGTGTCTTTTTCTCGAAAAGTAGGGCTTTTTTCGGCCCTTACTGGCGGTTGGTTCGTGGGCCTCACTGAAAATCAACTGGCTTTGGCAGATTGGTTTGCCGAATTGGGAAGCGTGATCAGGAAGCAAGTGTTTGGCACTGAACTGTCAACGCTGAGCGTTCCGTTGTGTGCGGAGATGATACTGTGAGCAATGCTGAGACCCAGACCCGTTCCTTTCCCCACCCTCTTCG
>JANQPW010000781.1 GCA_028285285.1 Silvanigrellales bacterium | reverse complement strand
TGGAGACGACCACACTTTCCACGGAGCCCTTGGCGTTGACTTCGGGAACGTGTCCATTGAATCGGAAGGTTCCTTCCACTTGAGCGTTTTGCAAGCGGGCCGCGGCGTTCGAAACAGTCTCCGGTGGTAAAGCGAGGAGGCTTGAGAGTGCAGGCATGGATTCAGCCTCCACACCTCTGAAAGCGAAGCGCATCTCTTCTCCAGAACTTGCAAATGCAATCTCGGTTTCTCGAGCCCGAGCTTGAGCAACTCCCTGAATCTGGAAGAGAAAATCCTTGAGCTGGAGTTTTTCTGGAATGCGACCTTCACCGTGAAGCCCAAAAGAAAGCTGTGCTGGGAAGTCGCCTGAAGCATAGTTGGGAACGAAGTTCTGTTCCCTGAGTTTAAAATCAACGTTCCCATTGAGCCCGGTGCCAGAGTCGTACTGCAGAGAAAGCAGGCCTTCACTGACGGCGTTGGCCTGCGTCTGACCATCTCGGTGGAAGAAGCCTAGCCCTTGGGGGCCAGCACTGAGTTTGACACCGGCTGTTTGCTTGCTCACGCTCACCGCGAGGTCGAGATCGAGCTTCGCATTTTGAAGACCAACGGTGTCGATTCGGGCGCCGCTGTTGTCCACCCGGTGTGCGGTAAGGTTCAAGCGGGAGATGCTTGTGTTGGCAAGTGACACACCAAACAAAAGATCAAAATCGGACAAACCAGGAGACACGCCTTCATGCAGACCCAAAGGTTGAAAGTCTGTGCCAACCGTGAGCTCGCAGTTCAGGCTTTCCACTCGAAGAGACGTGAGAGTGAAGAGCTGGCCTTCGTTGGCAAATTGTCCCGAGAGTTGAGGAGATTGGCATGAGTGGAGTTGACGACCTTGAACCACTTTTGTGATCTCCACGTTTTTCATAGAAAAGTGGAGATCTGCTGTGGCTTGCAGGGACTCATAGGAAATATCCAGTCCTGTGAGCCGCTTCACCCTTTCGGTCACGCTTTCTTTGAAGTCCACAGACTCGAGAAGTTCCTTTGAGATCTGGGGTGGCTTCAGAAGCATGATGATCAGCGCCAGCACGGAGAGGGTTACCAGCGCTGCCGGGCCGATATACCAGAAAAATTTTTTATCATTGTTGTCCGACAAAGGTCACCTCCACTGTGCCACTTCTTCGGTGGAATTTTCCCAGGCCCCCAACAGAAACCTGTTTCGGGGCTGGTTACAGAGGAGGGATCGGCCCTTGTGAAGGGAAGCTTGATGGTGTGAACACTGCCGGGCGTCAAGGTGATAGGGTTCAGGGGGAAGTGGAGACTTCAGCTCCGCACTCTTTCAGTACTTTCGAGAGCTTAGATTCAATCTCCGATCGAAAGGCCCGGTGTGCCAGTGCAATTTTTTCACTCTTCAATCGAGCCACAAAGCCAGAGTGTTCTGTCTTTTCAACGCCGTAGGCGAGTACTGATTTCCCCAGTTTGGAGATTTGAACAATCAATTCATCACCTTTCACCTCGAAGGACACGATTTTCCCCAGTTCACGTCCAGACAGCTTATCGCCCACGTTCTGAGTGAAGTCATTTGCTGTTTGTTGAGTCACACTTATGGTTTTGAGTGGCATGTTTCCTCCGTTATTTCAGAGATTGCGTGAGGCTCTCAAAAGAAATGACTTTGACGTTTTTCACGAAGTCGAGATCTTCAATGGCTTCACGTTGATTGTCGCCCAGACCTCCCATGATGACTTAGCCAATGCGGGAGTCGTTTGCAGATGAGAAGCGCTTGAGGGAGTCGTTGCCCTCGTTGTGGCTTTTTAGTGCTTCGAAACGCAAGAGCAGCTCTTCTTCTGGAGAAGTTGACGGCAGCTTTCCACGCAGGATCAGCCCAAGTA
>JANQPW010001001.1 GCA_028285285.1 Silvanigrellales bacterium | reverse complement strand
GCAGTGTTTCTTATTGGACTGCTCCTTGCACTTGGTGCAAAAAAGTTCACGTTGCTGGTCTCCAAAAGACTGATTGACCGCTTGCACGGTCATGGCTTTGGATTTCTGGGAGATCGCCATATTGAATTCTCCATGCGGTTGATCTCGTGGATTGCTTTTCTTCTTGTTTCGCTGTCTTTTTTAGCACTTTCGGGTGACTTTTTTGAAGCTAAAGCTCTCTCAGAACTCTTCGTTGTGCTCCAGAACTACCTGCCACAGTTTTTGGGATTCGCCCTTGTCCTGGGCTCTGGAGTCTTGGTCTCGCATCTGCTGCGTGCCTTTGTGGCGCGTGCTGTGCTCACAAAACGCGGGCCAGCGACGAACAGCTTGCCACAGATTGTTTACCTGGTCTCTGTTTGCGTCACGCTTTTTGTGGCGACTCAGCAGCTTGGGGTGGATCTCGCATTTCTGGCTTCGGCCATGTTGGTTGGTTTGGCCGGACTGTTTCTCTGCTGTTCACTTTGCTTCGGAATCGGTGCAGCGCCACTGGTCACCGATCTTTTGTCGACTCATTTTTTTCGCAAGCATGTGCGCTTGGGCCAGCGACTCTCGAGTCTTGGGTTCGAGGGAAAGATTGTCAATATAACCGCAACATCTGTGGTTGTGGAAACAGAGTCAGGGCAACTTGTTTACCCAACTCGGAAGATTCACGAAGCGGGGTTTGAAATCAGAAATGGCGGTGATTGAAGAATTGGTTTCTCACATGTTGGAACTCTCCCCTGCCAGACTGGCCGCTCTTCTAGAGACTCTTCCTTCCGAGGCACTTCAGTCGTTTTTTCAGGACATCTCCGAGGGTGAGCTGAAGCTGCTTCTTCCGCATCTTGATGAGCATTCAGCAGCTCTTTCGCTGGAAGTTGTCGGACCGAAGACCGCCTCAGTTTTGGCAGAGTCTCTTCCTGACGGCTGTGTTGTGACCGCTTTGAGGCTCACAAGCCCAGGTTTTCAAAGACGTTTCTTTGAGGAAGTGCCTGAAAAATTGGCGCAACGCTTCCAGTCTCAGCTGTTGCAAAAAGGGAGCTCAATCACGCGATTCTTGAGTCCGACTGTTTTGCCTGTGCAATCTTCTGCTTCGATTGATTCGGTATTGGCAAAAGCTTCTCTGCGCAAGAGCTCAGGCCACATTGTTTATGTTGTTGATGAGTCTCACCGGCTTGTGGGAAAGTGTGAGCTTCGCGATCTTTTGATTTCGAGGGGTGCGAAATCGTCAGTTTCTGAAGCCATGGCTGTGGTTCAGCATGTTGTTTCTAGTCTTGCGAGTGTTTCCGATGTCTTGTCTCATCCAGGCTGGGAGCAGGAAAGCGAGCTACCCATTGTGGACGATGGCAAGCATTTTGTGGGAGTTCTCACTCATTCTGGTATGAAGAAAATGGAGCGAACCTTGTTGGGCTCTGCTGAAGATGGGCTTTTTGCGCAAACGGCAAGCGAGCTGGGTGAACTTTACAAGTTAGGGTTGTCTTCTTTGCTTGTTGGTGTTTCGGGAGCTCGATCCAAGAGCGAGGTGGGCGAATGACTTTGTTGGCCCAGACAAGAATTGCGGCGCACTTTGTCGAGAATCACACTCGCGAAGTGCTGGACTTTTTCGATGAGCTGCCCGAAGAAAAACAATTGCGTTTGATTGAGGAATTGAGCTTTGAGTCAGCTCTCACTTTGCTTGCCAAATCCCGCTCTGAGGTTGTGGCCCGCTTTTTTTTGCGGCTCAGGAATGTGCAAGACTACTTGAAGAGGCTGGATCCTGCTCGGGTTGCGCGGGTCAGCGCTCACTTCGATGAAAGTGAAAGAGAACAGCTGTTTAGCCAAGCTCCGAAACACTTGGTCAATGAGGTTCAGCAGATTCTCACTTACCCGCCCGACACAGCAGGATCGTTGATGGAAACGAGGATTCCCTTGTTTCGCGGCACGCAAACGGCGGGGCATGTTCTGAACGAGCTCAGGAAGGCGTCACCGCAAAACACATCTCAGATTTATATTGTCGATGAAAGTGGCTCTCTTTGTGGAAAGTTGGCCCTTCCTGAGCTCATTTGTGCCGACAATGACGATTTGCTCAGCAATCTTGCTCTGGCCTCTGAATCGGTGCATGAGATGACACCAAAAGAAGAGATTGTGGAGTTGATTGAGTCAACGAAGTTGCAATCTCTTCCCGTTGTCAACACCAATGGGGAACCGCTGGGGGTGATCCGTCAGGATCGGGTTGTCCAGATTCTCCAGGGTGATGCCATGGGCAGTCTCCAGACTATGGTTGGTGTGAGTGCTGATGAAAAGGCGCTCTCTCCTCCACACTTTGCCATTCGAAAGAGGCTTCCTTGGCTCACTGTCAATTTAGGAACCACATTTGTGGCTGCTGCTGTTGTGGGCCTCTTCGAAAGCACTATTTCACAAATCACAGCCCTTGCTGTGTTGCTTCCTGTTGTTGCTGGCCAGTCTGGAAATACCGGTGCGCAAGCCCAGGCTGTTACCATGCGCGGCCTTGCCCTTCGCGAAATCCGTCTGCACCACAAGTGGAGGGTGATCACAAAGGAGTGTGTTATTGGGCTTTGTAATGGTCTTGTGATTGGGGTTCTTTGCGGTCTTTCGGTCTACTTTTGGAACGGATCTCTTGCTCTTTCGGCGGTGATCACCGCCGCCATGGTTATCGCCATGTGTGCGGCGAGCCTAGCGGGAGCTGCTATTCCTATGGTGCTCACAGCCATGGGCCAGGATCCCGCAACCAGCTCTTCCATTGTTTTGACCACCGTTACGGACATCGTAGGGTTTCTGAGCTTTTTGGGTTTGGCCGCGGCGTTTGCTCAGGCAATCGGAGTGTGACCTAGTCGGTTGTAAAAAGGTCCACATAGAAAGTCCGGCTCTTTGGTTCGGTGCCTGTCAAAAGTCAACTTTTGAGAGCTGAAAGCACCTGAGGAGGAATCTCCGGTTGGTTTTGGCCGCGACTTCTATTGTAGAGCAAAGCCGCTTCGGCAGCCGTCATGCCGTTGTGTCCTGTGATGCTGGTGTCGGCACCCTCCTCAAGCAGCAATCTGAGAACACTCACCCTTCCCCGAAGGGCCGCGTCGATGAGTTTTGTGTAGCCATTCAATGGACCTCTCACGTTGATATACTTGGACTTCGACTCTAGGTTGGGAAAAGAGTCCAACACAGCTTTCAACAGAGAATCGTATCCAAACACGGCTTCTCGAAACCCATGGCTCACTTGCATCACCTGACCCTCTGCCTGCAACGGCGAGGCACCGAGATCAAGCAACAGTCGGATCATGGGAACAAGCCTCGTCTCCTCGGACTGACTCAGACCAGGTGTGGCAAGACTATTGAGCACTGTGGCGCCAAGACGTCCGTAACGGCCATTGATGTCGATTTCCTGAGCGAGTCGGCGCACTTCGTCATTATTGAGGCTTTTGGCCGCCTGAATCAGTTGCAGGCCCTTTTCGTGCCGCGCAAGCTCCCGCTCACTGAGGGATCTGAGCCATTCTCTTTCTTTTTGGGCCATGTGCTCTTCACGGTTGTTGACGTTAACCGCTCCCTGAGGGAGGGCCTGCGCAAAGGGCATAGATTCGCGCTCAGCAAAGCTTCTGGGTGTCCATCCAAAAACTGTTGGAGTGGAAAAATCAACTTTGAGTCCCCGTTTTCGCAGCTTAAGAAGATACTCCACAACACTCGTGTTCACATTGAACACAGCTTCCAAGGCCACGCTGTGGCTATTGGGAATCACGACCGTGTTCAATAAAGTTGAAAAGCTTCTTTGAGGGAGGGTTTGCTCAAAAAACTCAAACACTCGTCGACCAGATTTCGTGTTTTGGGCCGCATAGGTGAGAGCGCTGGCTCCTTTGTGATTCACGATGTCGAGTTTTGCCCCATTTTTGGCAAAAGACTGGAGGTCGGACATGTCGCCCATTGCTGCCGCTCGCATGATGGGGTTGAGTCCATTGGCATCCGTTGCTTCAGAAAACTTTCGATCGAGGTTCATCATGACGTCAAGGCCAGAAATTTTTGATCCTCCGCTGATGTGAAAAGTTTCCAGCCAGCTGTGCTTTCGAAGGAGGCCTTTGTCGGTGAGTTGAGAGCGGATCAGCACTGTGACCTTTTCTGAGCTCATTTCCACCACATCATAGGAGAAGCTTCCCTGGGTTTCGAAACGCTCGGACCACTCTTGAATGGACTGGTAAAACCCATCTAAATCAAGATAACTCAACTCTTTGCCGTCGTAGCGGTTGGAGACGCGCACGTGGGGTGAAAGAATCGCGTTTTGTGCGTTGACAAAACGATCCCAACCCTCGGCAATTCGATCGAAATTGGCAAAGTACCGATCCACAAGGCTTAGGTTTTCGGAATAGCGGGCCTCAGCTGCTTCTTTAACCGCGTAGTCGCTGATTTTCCAATTTCCTTGAACTTTTTTTAGGGTCCACAGCTGGTTTGCGGGAAAGAAAAGTGGTTTTTCTCCATTGACGGCACTCCAGTCTACTCGAATGGCAACGCTTGCTTTGTTCAAAGACTTTCTCCGAGTCTGGATCGAAAGAATTCTATGCTGAACCGATGTGTATTTGTCTACCTCGGACAACCAAGACTTGAATTGTGAAACAGTGGTGATCGGCTCCCTATCAGGAAATTGGATCTTGAATGCTTCTGGGTGCAGGTGTGCTGAGAAGAAGCTTACTGACTCGTGCCTGTCAAACCCTGCAAACCAGTTCTTCACAAACTGGGAAATTTGAGAGTCTTCTGACTCTGCCTTTCCGGAGGCGTGGGATGTCGGAGAGGCTTGTGTGCTCGCACAAGAGCATAGGGCAATGAGTGCTGTTATCAGTGTTACAAATGAGGTTCTGATTCCCATGAGAAGACTTCCTTTATAAGTTGGGTTGAAGGTTGACAAAGCCGCCACCCCGGCGAGTGCTGCAGCCCAATCTACGCACGAGTACGGGTTGCGGGTATTTGAGGACCAGCAGAAGCCGTCGAGGAGCCGTCAACTCCTGACGTTGTGGGTGAGGGATTGTCCCGCTTTTTCTTTAATGGGTTGAAATAATTTGACTTTATTCAAAGTCGCTAGGTGTGACCTTGAACTGTTTCTTAAAGGCCTGAATGAAGGAGCTCGGGTTTTCATAGCCAACAAGGTCAGACACCTGGGAAACAGTGTAGCGGCGCGATCGCAACAGTTCTCTCGCTTCGTCTAAGCGCCTGCGACGCACGTAGGCAGATGGCGTGAGACCAAAGTGCCGCTTGAACAGACGAAGCAAGCTCGACTCACTCATGCCAGCCTGTTGCGCGACGTCTTTCACATGAAGCGCATCGAAGAGCTGAGAGTTGACGATGGCCATGGCTTTGCGCAGCTCCACAGGACGCCCGTCGAGACTCTTCTCGTCGAGGTCAAACTGCTCTTGATGGGCGCGGTCAAGCTCAACACACCGAAAATGAACTTCCTTGAGCATCTCAAGTTCAAGAAAGCGCTTTCCAAGAGAGTCTTCTCGGTTCAGAACAACTCGTTCATAAACATACCGGTGCATGACTTCGTTGAGCCAGTTGTGTCTTTTGAGGCAAGAGGCTTGATGAAAGTGGGACAGAAGGAGATCAGGCGCAATACCATGCTCGGTTCCTGTGAGCTCAAAGGCTTGGGGGTGGAGAATGAGAAGTGCAAAGTCGACGATGGCGTCTTTTGAATGAAGAGTGAAGGCTTGTTTCGGTGGCAAAAGAACAGT
>JANQPW010000996.1 GCA_028285285.1 Silvanigrellales bacterium | reverse complement strand
ATACTCAGCGTCCTCATTTTCCAGGTCCATCGGCGGCATGCTCACCGCCGGCTCCAAACGCTGTGTGTAAAGATTGAGCGAGGCCGTGACAATGTGCATCGCACGGGTGTAGGGAACGGCCGCAATAAAGCCCATGGTGGTCACCATGTGAAAATACCAGAGACCGGAATAGAGATTCTCAGAGGCGGTTTCACCCATGGAGGGGATCAGAAAGGACAGGCCGTATCCGACAAAGCTCCACGCACCATCAATGGGGTTCTCCTGCACCGACAAACGAATGGCCTCCACAATGAAGCCCTGCACCACCAGCAGAAACAAAAGACCGTAGAGAACCGTGTAGTCCCAGCCATGCTGAAAACCGTGTTTCTGATCGGATCGACGAAAAACACCCATCAACAGCCCCGCACCAAGCGCAAGCCCCCCGAGCTCACAGACGACTGTCACGAATCCATAGAACCAACCGTGATACAAACGAGCAACGCCATATTCTTCCAGGCCAACAATGGTCGTTCCAAAAACCAAGGCAAGAAACCCGTAGAAGATCAAACCGTGCATCCAACTCGCGTAGGAGCTGTGGTGAGTTGAGCGCATTCTGCGCTGCCGCAAAACACGCGCCTGGCCCACCACCTCCGATAAGAACAGACGAAAGCGGGTGGAAGGCTCATCAAAACAGGCCTCAGGCTTGCCCTGTCGCCAAAGCCGAATGCGGCGATACACACCATAGGCGGCGACACCAAGCGCCAACAACAACCAAAGGTAGGTCGTGCTGCGCAGCATCTCTCCCAACTCCCCCGAGGGAGACCAATAAATCTGGCGCGTCATCTCGCTCACTGCACTCATGCAAACTCCCCTTGTTTTTTATGGCCTGCATCCTACCACTCAGAAACAGGCCTAACCAATGTTTCGCAGCAAGATCTTTCGCACATATTCTTGAACACCATCTTCTAAGCGGGTCCAGGTGTGATCTAGACCCAATGCGGGCGCTGTGGTGTGTTTGGCCTCAGTGAAGTTCTGGTATTGCTTCACCAGACCCGGCGGCATGTCGATGTATTCAATCAATGCCTCTTTCTGCAAAGCTGCGAACAGCGCATGCGCAAGTTCATTCCAGGTGCGAGCCTGACCGGTTCCCACGTTTGCAAAGCAACCGCGGCGGCCGCTGTACTTTTTCAGTTGCTCACGAAGGTCGTTCAACTGGGCAGGGATCATCATGCGCCGGGCCCACTCCATGGTGATGTCCACGACATCTCCCACCCAAACAAAATCTCTGAGCTGCTCTCCATCTGCGTACTCTGAGCCGCCGCCCCGAAAGAGGCGCATTTTTCCGTCTTTCACGATCTGGTGAAACCCATGAAAAGCCATGCTCGCCTGAGCACCCTTGTGGGCCTCAAACGGGCCATAGACGTTAAAGTAGCGCAAGCCTACCCAGGCGCTGGGCTCGAGATCTGCGGAAAAGGCATATCGATCAAAATCAAGCTTCGACCGCGCATAGAGGTTGAGAGCACTCAATTCATCCAGTTTGTCGGGTGCGTCGTCAAAGCCCCGTTCTCCATTTCCGTAAACGGAAGCGCTTGACGCATAGATCAAGGGAATTTGCGCCTCAGAACAGATGTTCCACAGACGTTTGGAATAGCCGGTGTTCAACCTTTCAAAAACTTCTGGGTCACGCTCGGTCGTTGAAGAACAAGCTCCGTTGTGGACCACGAGCTCACAACGGAGTTCACCACTCTCCATTTTTGACAACAGCTCAGTATGACTCAGAAAATGATAACGCGACGAACCTGCGAAACGCCTTGCCGTGAAGCGGGTCTGTGACTCGAGCAGATCGGCTCCAAAGATCTCAAAACGATGCCCTTTGGGCAATTGCCACTCTTCTGGCAAGAGTTTCAAAAAGCGCTCTAATAC
>JANQPW010000994.1 GCA_028285285.1 Silvanigrellales bacterium | reverse complement strand
TTCTGGGCCTCCACAAGAAAGATCCTGAAAAAATGACCGACGAAGAGCTTCTTCCTCCTGGAAAGTTTGGGCTCAGAGGTCTCTTTGAGATGTTCTGGTCGGTGATCAGCTCAACCCTCAGCTCCGTTATTGGAAAGGGTTGGCAGAATTATGCGCCTCTCTTGGGCGGAACCTTCCTTTTCATTGTGATCTCAAACTTGTCCGGGTTGGTTCCCGGGTTTGCGCCTGCCACAGAGCAGATGAACACAACGCTTGCCATGGCCTTGGTCATCTTTGTTGCCTTCAACTACATTGGTCTCAAACATGCAGGAATGGGCTACATCAAGCACCTCATGGGTCCGCTTTTGGCTCTGGCTCCGCTCATGTTTGTGATTGAGTTCATCAGTTTGCTGGCGCGCCCAGTGAGCTTGAGTTTAAGGCTTTTTGGCAACATCAGTGGTGACCACCTTGTTTTTAAGGTTTTTTCAACGCTCATGAACAATGCAGGCACTCCTTTTGTGCCGGTGCCAGCGGCCATTTTGGTTTTTGGTACCCTCGTGGCCTTTTTGCAGGCCTTTATTTTCATGACTCTCAGTGCTGTGTATGTGCGGCTGTCGCTCGACACCGCTCATGATCACCACTGAGTGAAAATCAGTTTTTAACTTCTGGTTGCCGTTGAGGCGACTTGAATTTGAAAAGTGCGGGTGCGCTCTTGTGTGAAGACCAGCGAAATCGGTTCAAGGTTGGTCTCTGAGTGTGCTGTCTTGCGAACGGAGTCCACAGGGCTCTCAAGAAGTGATTGGACCGGTAATGTTTGTTTCGAGGAGAAAACAGATGAAATTGATCAACCGGGTTTTGCTGGCTACAGGTATGTTGTTTATGAGTGTTCCAGCACTTGCACAAGATGGTGATGGCGGATGGGGTATGGGCCTGAAATACCTCGCTGCGGGCTTGGCCATTGGTCTTGCCGTTATTGGTGGCGCTGCTGGCCAGGGTCGGGCTGCTGCGTCGGCATACGAAGGTGTGGGCCGCAACCCTCAGTCGGCTGACAAGCTCTTCACCCCCTTGCTTTTGGGTCTCGCCCTTATTGAGTTCCAAACCATTATGGCCTTCATTATCGCCATTTTGTTGGTTCTTTGAGGAGCGATTCTCGTCTTGACTCGCGAAGGACCGCAGGTTAAGAACTTCCCGAAACCGAGAAGCTGTTCGAAAAGAGTTGATGGTTTTCGGAAGGTTATAAGGTTTTTGGAGGGTTAGCTCAGTTGGTAGAGCAAGAGACTCTTAATCTCTTGGTCCAGGGTTCGAGCCCCTGACCCTTCACCAAATTTGACCCCGGCTCAGTCCGGGGTTTTTTTATTGCTCCCAGTCGAGCTAAGGTTGAAGACAATCCGAAAGCCGAAAGACTCCAAAGCCGTGGAAACAGAGCGCAGGAAATTGGTGGGTCGGTTTGCCCCCACACCCAATGGCCCCCTTCACTTTGGCTCGTTGGTGGCGGCCGTCGCAAGCTACCTGGTTGTGAAATCTGTTTCAGATGGAGTGTGGAGGCTACGCTTCGATGATCTCGACACTCTCCGCGTGAAACGTTTCCATGAAGACACGATTTGTCGGCAGTTGGAGACCATGGGGCTTCATTGGGATGACTCCATTGTGAGGCAGAGTGAACACACAGCCGAGTATTCGGCTGTGGCAAAGCGGCTTTTCAACGAGGGGAGGGCCTTTTTTTGTCGTTGCTCTCGAAAGACTGTTGAGGAAAACTCTCTTCGGAGGAACTCGTGGGGTGAGCCTTTGTATGCTGGAACCTGTTCAAAACTCGCATTGGAAAGATCGCCTCAGAGATCGCTTCGTGTGAAGGCCCCTTTGTCTCAAGAAGCAAAGGGTGAAGACTCTCCGATCCGTTTTTTTGATGTTGTGCTGAAACGTGAGCAGACTGCGAATTGGCGCGAAGAAATTGGCAGCTTTGTGGTTTTTCGGGCCGACGGTGTCTGCAGCTATCATTTGGCCAATGCCATTGACGATGATCGCATGAAGATCACCCACGCCACGAGAGGATCTGACCTCTTGCCTTCAGCGTTTCGCCAAATGGTGATTGCCGAGCACGCGGGGTTGGTGGTACCTGAGTTTGGACACGTACCGGTGGTGTGCGACTCCGATGGTCATAAGTTGGGAAAGTCTCGGTTTTCTCCTGAAATTCGCAAAGAACAAGCTGCGGAATGGATGCATCAGGCACTGCGCTACCTGGGTCAAGAAGCCGCAGATGCTCAAGCGCCCGCTCCCGTGCAACTCAGCAACGCTGTTCGCCAGTTTTCCCAAATTCAATTGGCACCCGGCCCAATCAGTTGAGACAGCAATGGAACAAGTTCGGCTGGTGTGCTCACTCTGTGTGAAGGTGGGTGGGCTCCTGGTTCAACAGCATACCCCCAAGAGCACCACACGCTTGGAATGCCAAACGCCTCAGCCACGGCGATATCTCCGGCACTGTCTCCAATCATGAAGGCGCTGCGCCATTTGTGGCCTGGCTGATCGTCGAGGCCTAAGCGACCGACAGCAACCTGAAGGGGAAGGGGGTCAGGTTTGCATTTTGCGCAACTGTCACCGCCCATAACAACTGAAAAATATTTATCAATTTTCAGAGATTTAAGCAAAAGTTGAGACAGCTTTTCAGGTTTGTTGGTGACCAACACAATTTTTCCTAATTCGCTCATTTTCTCCAGGGCCTGCTCCATACCTTCATACATCTTTGTTTGGTCACGGATCCCCGCTGCATAGGTTGCTTCGTAAGCCTGAGCGATGTCGGAAAGAGCTTTCTTGGCATCGTCAAAACAATTCTCATAGAGTTGGGTCATTCCGCGGTTCACAAAAGGCAGGAGCTCTTTTTTTGGCCGCGGTGGAAGTTGCCACTCACTCCGCAGTTGCTCAACGGCCGCAACCATGTCCAATCGGCTGTCTTCTATGGTGCCATCGAGATCAATAAAGAAGATGTTCATGCTTCACCTTCTGAAGCACCCTGCAGAGACTCAAGGCTTCCTCTTCCGTCGCCGTGCTCTGTCACGCTGCGGGCTCCGGTCACCGAGCCTTTGAATGCGGTGAAGCTTCGGGAGTTGTGGGTTTTCACTTCGTGAGGCACACCGGCGGGAATGATCAAAATGTCTCCAGCTTCCACAGTCAGTGGCCCTGAGTCGAAATGAAATGTTGTGACGCCATCGAGTGCTCCCCGGATCTCATCAAAATCATGTGAATGTCGGCTTCTCTCAAACCAACCTGGGATGGTTTGGCGGTCGTAGACCTTGAATCCGTGCTTTTTCATCTCTGCGGTGACGCTCTCTTCAGTGGGTTCACTTTTATGGGGCCACTTGTGGAGTTGAGGTGTGCGAGTGCTCATGGCTCATTCCTTCTCAGAGCAAGAGGTTTTTAAAACTGATCGCGAAAGTCACGTAAGGCACGAAAAGTGTCAATTTCATTTTTCTGGCCAACGCTGGCTTGCACGGCTGGGTCATGGCTTCGCAAAAATGGGTTGATTTTGCGTTCCACCTCAAGGCTCAGTGGCACTGTGGGCAAGTGTTCTTTGCGAAGTGCCACAACTTGTTGATAATGTTCTTCTAGCTGGGAGTCTTTGGGCAGTATTTTACGTGCCACCCACAGGTTCTTTTCCGTGTATTCATGGGCACACCACAGCCGTGTGCTGTCGGGGAGCGATTGCAGGCGGTTCAACGACACCAGCATATCAGCGTAGCTCCCCTCAAAAAGCTTGCCACAACCGCCGCCAAAGAGGGTGTCGCCAATGAAGAGTTCGCCTGAGGCTTGCCTGCCTTCGTGGTTGAATTGGCACTGACCCAGATGAACAAAAGGTTGGTTCACGTGGTAGGCAATGTGACCGAGTGTGTGGCCCTTCACGTCAATCACTTTCCAGGTGACTCCAAGCAGGTTCAACTCCTCTCCTTCGGAGATGTGATCTGTGATTCCGGGAATGCGAGCGGAGTCATGCTTTGCTCCAAAAATTTTCATTTTTGGAAAAACCTTTTGGAGGGAAAGGTTGCCGCCCACATGATCGGGGTGGTGATGTGTGTTGAGTATGGCCACAGGAGTCAGAGATCGTTCTTTCAAAAAGGTGAGAGCTGGTTGGGGCACAGCGGGGTCGACAATCACAGCCTGGCCTGTTTCTTCGTTCCAGATGAGAAACAGGTAGATGTCTTCAAGATCCCGAATTTGTTCGACAAAGAGATTCATTGTGATCCTCCACCCAAACACTTGTCAACAATTTGCCGAGCCGCTGCGGGTGGGGTCTCTTGATTCGAAAGCACACTTTTTCGAGCCACTGCAAGGAGGTTTTCATACTCTTCATGTTGGGTGAGATGCTCCCAACAGAGGTCTCGCAGCTCATCTTGCATCCACTCAATCCGCTGCCGCTCACGCCTTTTCTTCGTGTTTCCCTTCTCTTTTCTTTCTGAAGAAATGTCCAATATTCGGTGGAGCACCTCCGATCGCCCGCTTGAGCTCACACTGCTTGTTGTGAGCACCTCGGGGCAAACGCCGTCTGGCTCACTGTTTTGGTGAAGAATGCGGAGGGCCCCTTTGAGCTCTGCTGCGGCCTGACGCGCACGCCTCGCATTTTCCCCGTCGGATTTGTTC
>JANQPW010000990.1 GCA_028285285.1 Silvanigrellales bacterium | reverse complement strand
AAAGCGTTTTCCACCATTGGTCAGTGGGTCTAACGGATCAGCAATGTCATTTGCGCCACCTGTGGTGTCACCCAGGCCAACCTGCGAGCCCGGAAGATTTCCCGAGAACTCTTGGGAGTGACCTCCGGATTCTTCGTGCCCCCAAGTCACAACAGAGCCATCGGAACGCAGAGCCGCGTAGGCGCGCGAGGTGCTGGCAAGACTCCACACGATTTCTCCCTCAGAGTGGCTGGGGTCAAGAAGGTCGGCAAGTCCGTTTGTGTCCACGTCAGGGAGGTTGCGGTAGCCAGACCCTGGGGTGTTCGAGGCAGACTCACCTCCTGTGTTTGCGACTCCCCATGAAAAAACGGCCCCTGTGCCCTCAATGACAGCGAGAGCCTGAGAGGTTGGTTGAAATCGCACCTCGGGGAACACATCCCAATCGGCTTCTGAGCTCGAGTCTCCATTGACTGAGCTCACAATTTTACTCAGCTTCACGTCTCGTGGAATGGGAATGGGCAAATCAAAAGGAGCATTGATCGGCGGTGCATGCACATCTCCCCAAGACACATAATCGTAGGCCGGTAGCCCGTTTGCGGTGTGTAACGAAGCTGAGTCTCCCGAATTGAGATTGAACTCAAAGGGAGTGGCAATGAAAATCTCCTGGCCTGTGGTCACCGGAGTGGAGCTGCTGATGACAAAAGTTCCGCTTGTTCCGTTTTTGATTTCGTAGTTTTGGAGGTCTCCCGGCAGGGTTGCAACAACTTCGACGCCATTTTTTCTAATTTCAGAGATAAAAGCGACTCCGCTCGTTACGGTTGTTGCGGCCGAAACAAGAGAGGAGAGCGCTTCGTTGCCTGCTTCGTCCTTGACCTTCAGCGCGAAGTAGTAAGGGGTGCTTTGATTGAGAGAGGAGGCAACGCCGGTCGTGATCCCGGGAGCATCCGTAAAGGCGGCTGTGGCGTTCACAAGATTGGCCAGCGACGACACGTCGCTGACCGAGGTTGAGTAGTACAAGCTGTATTTCAAGTTGTTGGGGGTTGTGATGTCGTCGCTAGCAGCGGTCCAGCTCAACGTTGCGGAGGTATCGTTCACGCTTGTCACCGTCAAAGTGGCGGGAGTGATCGGTGGTGAGGTGTCTGCGGGTGTGAGGGAAAGCTGAGAGGGGGCGGTGAGATGCACGGGTGTCGTGTTTCCATCTCCAGCCACCAAGCAAAAGGTCAGACTGCCAGGAGAATACCCTGTTGAATCGAACACGTAAGTGAACTCATTCGCCGACAGAGACTTTCCGCTCGCGAGAAGGTCGGCCCCTGTGCAGTTTCCCGAAGTTTGCGGGGATCCGTCGAAAGCATAGATGTCCACGAGAGCATCTGAGTCGGGATCGGTTATGCTCCACTCAATGGTGTACGTGCCACCAATTGTGATCGAGTCGGCGGTTGCCCCCGGTTTCACAAAGCTGATGGTGGGCGGCTGGGGTGTTGAGTTGCCAGTGATGGTGAGCTGGTGCGGCGCCCAAACAGACTCGGTGACTCCATCCGCAGAGACTGCCGACAGGCAGAGTTGGTAGGAGCCAGCGGCCCAGCCAGAAGTGCTGATGTTCTGGAGGCCGTCTCCACTCGCCACCTGAGTGCGATTGAAGACCTCAACTCCCTGGGAACAGGTGTCGGCTGTTTGGTTAGTGGTAGCCTGGTGAAGGTACAGGCTGACTGAGTTGTCATCGGTGCTGGCGGTGAGGGTCCACTCAATGGGGGTGCTGTCACCCGACTGAAGGCTGAGCTGGGTGACCGGTCTCACGAAAGCTGCAGAGAACGTCGGAGTGGTTGTGGTTCCTGCCCCTGTGGTGTCGGTTGGTGTGTTGGTGGTGTCGTCTGTCGTGGTCTGGGTTGTGTCGGTAGGTGCGTCGACGGTAGGTGCTTCGACGGTGAAGGCTGTGTTCCCTTCTCCAACCAGGAATCCACCGCTCTTTGCCTGGATGACGACCGAGACCTTTCCAGCAAGCCCGGCGCGGGTGATTGACCCATTACAGGGTTCCCACTTGGAGTTTTGGCTGTCGCTGTGAGAGCTCACCTTTTTGCCCTCGGCTCTCAGTTTTTCAAGTTGCGATTCGAGGGCTTGTTTTTGCTCGTCGCTGAGCGTTGCGCGCTCCAAAGAGACAGAGCAAAAGAGCTCTATCTGGTCATCGGGTCCGAAGCTTTCCTGAATAGCGGCTGAGAACCCTCCGATTTCATTTCTGACCTTGATGGGGAGTTCAAACATGGGAAAGAAGGGGTGGGTCCCTCGTTCTGCCTCTTGCGCGTTTGTGAGCCCGTCACCGTCTTCGTCGGCATCGGGGGCCAATTCGCGGAGCAGGTCTCCACCCGGCAAGTCGAGAATAGCCAACTGTCTTCCTTGGCTTGGAGCCGGATCATCTAAGCTTTTCAGAAAAGATGGGCTCCACTCGATGGGCCTGCTCTCTGTGCCTCTCACAATGTGGGCTCTCACAAGGCCTTCGGCGGGCTCAAGCTCCGATTGACGGGGTATGTAGGCTAAGCCGATCATGCCGTCGCGTGGCTCTTCCACCATGGGTTCACCCGTGCAGGGATCGGTGAGTGGTGCGCCGCTGAGTGTGTCAAAATAGGAGATTTGCAAACTCTCACCGGGAGGAGCTTTGACGTGCGCAGCTGCTTCTTTCACCGCAATTTCTTTGAGGTCGTCAAGAACCAGGTCGAGCACTTCGGTTGTCTCGGTAATGGTGAATGTTTGACTGGTGTAGGCCCCAAAAAGTTGGTCTTCAGTGTCATCGCTAGATGAAGATTGTTCGTCTGGGCCGCTTCCTGTTGTTCTCTCTTGGCGGTCCTGTGGGT
>JANQPW010000982.1 GCA_028285285.1 Silvanigrellales bacterium | reverse complement strand
GTTGGTGCGATATCTAAGAGATTTGTTGGTTCGACCTCCTTCATGGTTTGACCCAGGTAGTACTGATCGGTCGCCTCGTGATAAAACCACTCTGGGAGGTCAGGAATGAGAAAGCTTTTTTCACAAAGATTGTTTTCGGTTTTGCAAAAACCAGCAAGACGATCGTGTGCCCTTTCTATTTGCTTCGCTCTCGAATAGTCTAAGAGAAAGTGGTTTTCTCCGGGAACCCGAAAAACTTTAAAGGCAGCCTCGACTCCCTGATCTGTGGTTGCTCTGTAGATGAAGCCATAATTGCCGTCTCTGATGAGGGAATCCATGCGGATTGTTGCGAAGTCAGGTTGACTTTCTCTTGCCACGCGATGGAGAGTCAGTGGAAGCCCCCACTCTTTCCGAATTCTTTTTGCGTCGGAGTCGTAGAGCACAACTCGGAATGCGATGTCACTCGGGTCTCTCACAAGCTCCTCACTTTGTTCACGGGGCGGCGGAGGGAGCCGGTGCATGATCGGGACCATGTCAGACTGATACTGCCTATTGATGGTGATTCCGATGAGGCGAATGCTCCAGCGAAAGAGAGAAAGGTGTGAGCCGTATGCTGAACAGTGTTCACCGATGCCCACGCGCGTGAACCTGAGTGGGCGATCGTATTTTTCAAGAAACTCCACCTGAAGCTGGATGAGTTTTTCAGTTTCTTTAATGTATTCGGGTGCAAGCTCCCCAAAGTTTTCGAAGCTAAAGACAAGGCTCCGCGCATCCGCTGCACAGACTGAACCATCGGTGACGTGTGTCGAAATTCCGAGAGCTCGCACTCTTTCAAGCAAAAAGTCTCTCCTGTCGGGAAAACTGCGTTGGTGGGGTTGTGTCGGAGCTTTCGTTTCAATCTCTTCCTGCAGCACCTTAGAGTTTTGTCTCAAATGACAAGCGGAACTCAGCAGTGTTCCGCTTGCAAGCAGGGCAGGTAGCCAATACATATGCCTCTCCAAGTGACTCAATGCTCAGTTTACCTGTGTTTAGGAAAACACTTGCTGAGCAGAGTTGTTTTTCCAGCCTGCCTGGCCGTCAGTAAGCACTGAGCGGTGGAAAAAATTGAGTAGGTTTTTATAATTTCCCTTTTATAATAGATGGTTAATGATTTCAACCCTGGCAACTGAAAATGTCAAAAGTCTCTTTGGAGAGGCACAAAGTCCGGTTTGGTCGTTCTATCTGGCACTTTGGTTCCTTCAATCTGGCCTGTTCCAATCTCGGACGCTAGAATCGGGACCTATTAAAAACCGTGGACCCAGTTGAATGACGAGAACAAAATGATCAAAAGAACGCTCGCATCCGGAGTATCAGCTTTAACATTGGCAGTTGTGAGCACACCTGCCGTTGCGGAAACATATCCTGCCAATCATTGTGAAGTTTTTATCGACAAAGTGGCCGTGGGTAGCCGAGGGCAATCCTACCACGGAAGCATGCACTTTGAATTGGAAGTGAAAGTGTTGAAGGAACGTTTCACCGAAGATGTTGTCGGTGTTGTGGTATCGCAAGTCTCGACTTCAAATGAAACCGAATACTATGTGGACCGTCTCGCAGATGATCACTACAGTATTTGGTTCCGTGTGGGTGGCTACCACCCTGTTCGATATGGCACTTACGAAATCAGCATTTCTGCGAAGACAGCCAGTGGAAAGATGTATCAGGTGATGTCGAGCACAGGAAACACGCTGACATTTGACCAGACCGCCTATGAAAATGTGAAAGATCAGGGTTATCACTACTACAACCCCTACTTCAACGCCGTCAGTTCAACACAAGATGGTCAATTTGGTGGGTACTACAACCCGAGAAACTGTTTCTGAACAGACTCTGGGAAGGCTTCAGAAGAGTCACCCATAGCCACAGTCAATGGCGTGCTTTTGGGCCCATTCAGGTCCGTGTCTCACGACAGCCGCTCCCTCAGGGAAAGTGGTCCGTTTTTGTCAAAGCCCATGAAAGGCATATGAGAGGTGGTGTGTGCGACCCCCCACCGGAGACGAGCATCCAATACAATCCAGCCGTAGTTTCGCTTGAGTTGAACGGCCTCTTCGTGGCAACGTCTTGAAGAATCTTCAAGACTCATCCCGTCTCGAATACGGCAGTCGAGTCTGGCTGCGACAGCGTCGTCAACAATTTCCTCCCCCACTCCGGTAACAGTGACGGCCGCATATTGGGATGCGTAGTTTCCGGCAACACTTGAGGAGTCACTGACTCGACCCGGAAATTCAAATCCGCGACCACCTGTGCTTGAGGCGGCAACGAGATGCCCGGAAGCACTTCGTATCACACACCCAACGGTGTCTGTTGCGTCTTCAAGAGCCCGATACTTGCTGTCGGTGAGCTTCTTCATCCATTTCTGAGATCGTTTTTCTGTGAGGTTTGATTGAACCGGCAACCCGAGCTCACGTGCGAGCAGCTCAGAACCTGGCGTTGTCAACACACGGGCACTGCGTTCCTGAAGGGCAAGTGACAACGCGGAAGGATGCGATAGGTAGGGTGTGGACACAACTCCTGAGAATCTCTGTTTCTCTCCATCCATGAGGGAAGCGGACAATCGTGCTACACCGTCACTTTGGAGCGCACTTCCAACTCCAGCGTTGAACTGAGGATCAGCTTCAAGTTTTTGGAGGCACAGGGTTGCGACATCGACAGGGCTCCTGTTTTCGATCAGCTGCTCGCGTGCGGCTTCACCAATTTCAATCAAAGAGGCCTGGGCTTGCCTAAGTCCTTTTTCAGAGGGATCTTGTGGCCCTGCGCCACCGTGGAGCAAGATGACAAATTCGTGTGCATTTCCATAGTGTTGATTCATGGGTTCCAACCTTTTGAGCTGTCAGCGTGGTTCCCAAGAATAGAACAGTACGAAACGTGTGACCACTGGCTGGAAACAACGTACAAACGAATAAAAAAGAAAGCACCGTTGAAACGGCGCAGGTGACTGGAATAAAGAGTTAAGTATAGGCGCTTCAACATCCCAACAGGTGGTTGGTTGTCATGAGACTGGTTTTAGCCACAATAGGAACCCATGGTGATGTGTGCCCCTTGATCGCCTTGGGCCAATCGCTGTGTTCAGCTGGTCATAAGGTCACATTTGTGTCATCGCAAGACATGCAGACACTGGTGGAGAGTCATGGGCTCAGGTTCGAGCCTGTTGCGATTGATTTCAAGAAAATCATGAATGACCCCACATTGAAAACCAACAAAGGACGGCTTTCACTTCTTCAAACCCTCATTGATGCAGAATTAGACGTTTTGCCTTCTCTTTGCTTAAACGCTGATTTGTTGATCGGCGGATCATTGCTCATGATGGGACGATCGGTTGCTGAATCTCAAAACATTCCCTTTGTGCAGGTTGCGTACACACTTCCCATACTGCCTTCAAAGTCCTACCCGTGTCTCTTCGTGAGGAACCAACGGTTGCCACCATGGGTGAACAAACTGAGTTGGAAGGTGATGATTGCCCTTGTTGGCTTCAGCATGACGCCTGTGGTCAACAGAGGAAGGAAAAAACTCGGGCTTTCCAACATCAAGAATCACTTCGAGCACAAGTTCAAAGACCACGTGATCATCACTGTGGATAAGGCATTGGCAGAGGTTCCGGCCGATGTTTTGAGAGTTTACACCCAGACGGACTACTGGCATCTGGATCAAGCTCCCTCGCCTTTGGGGCAGGACATCATCGATTTCGTTCACTCGGGATCAAAACCAATCTATATTGGCCTAGGCAGCATGCCTAAATCGGAAACAGAGGCCATTGAAAAAGCAATCCATGAAATCATCCAATCTGAGAGCATCCGCGTTGTCATGGCAGAGGGTTGGGCAGAGCTTGGAAAGGAGGTCCATCACAGAAACCTCAAGCAAATAGGTTTTGTCGATCATCATAAGCTTTTTCCCTTAGTGGGTGCTGTTGTTCACCATGGTGGTTCCGGGACGGTTCACACGGCTGCCCTGAGTGGTGTTCCTCAGATCATCGTTCCTGCAACGATGGATCAGCCCTGGTGGGGAGAGACGCTTTTCCGCTGTGGGCTCGCACCTGAACCTCGTGCAATTCGCGCAGTCCGCTCAGATTGGCTGCGGATGGCGATCAAAGAAGCATTGGGAGAGAGTCTCTCTGGCAAGGCAGCCGCAATGGGAAGGGTTCTCAGAGCGAATAGACAAGGGCCCGATCACATCCGGCCATATCTCGAAAAAATTGTGGAGTCTCATCATGTCACACACAGGTAAGCTTCAGAAAGAGTTCAAACGGGCTGCTCCCATCGCGAAGGCCAAGCTTGTGGCCATGTACGGTCAGGCACAGGCCGATGCAATTGAAAAGAGTGCCAAAAAGGAACTCCAATTGATCATTCCTCAGGTTCCCTTTGTCTCTGGGGCGCGGGCCTTTTTGTTCAACATGTTTATGCGCATCACGGTTTTAGAGTTGGTTCTCTACAAAGCCATGAAAGGGCAGGGGCACTCTCCGGAAGAAGCTTGGGAGGTTTGCCATCACACCTTGCGTCAGAGAAATCAGTCTATCTCCTGGTGGAAACTTTGGTTGTCACGCAAGCTTTTTGGAGCAGAGCTCACAAGAGCGCGCATGCAGCGGCGCGAACGCAACAAAGAGCACGTCAAAGTGGGCCGGTACGACATCAGTTTTCTGGGGCCACGCAAAGGGAAATTTGATTTTGGAGTGAATTATCACTCATGCCAGATGCATCAATTTGTTGTGGAACAGGGTGCCAAAGAGTTTGCGCCCTTCATTTGTATGTCTGATATTGTGCTGAGTGAAGAGTACGGTTGGGGGCTCAAGAGGACACAAACCCTGGCCGATGGTGCTGAGTTTTGTGACTTTCGATTCCGTCCGGGCCAACCCACAGAAATCACGTCCATGTCACCTTCGGTGCAGCAAACGGTCGAAAAAATTGCGACCCAGGAGAAAGCGCATTGACTGAATCAATTCAACATCTTCAAATAGGTTGTCCATTAAGAATCCCAATGCATCTCTCCAAAGAAAGGCTTTCCTCCCTTTTTGGGGTTTTGCCCGGGAACACCAAACAGGGGTCCGCGGATTTTATGCACCTTGAATTTTGGAAGTGTCAGAAAAAAACTGGGCTGAAGCCCGAGAGTTTTCATGAGAAGTTTTTTTGAAAAACTTTCTGGCGTCATATGGATCTGGATTTGGTTTCCCTGTGTCTTGGATTTTTTCGAATTGTGAAAACTCACCTCGAGAAGTTCTCCGCTGTTGAGTGAGATCATAGAGGCTCCAAGTGCTTTGCCTTTGTTGAGCTCTGTCCATCTTCGCTTGACGAAGTGAGGAACCGAGTCGAAGGTCAGATATTCAAGTGAGTCCTTGGCCTTGTAGCTTGTGTTGTTTCCAGAGTGACTTGCGATCACATACGTGCCATTCACCAATTGAACACTTGCTGTGCTTTGAAACTCAAAATTCTGATCGCTGAGTTGGGTGAAGCGATCGTTCACATAAATCACACGCCTTTGTGAAGTCAGTTTTCCCGAAAGAGACCAAATCTTCTTCAGACGGACCTCTTGCTGGCCATTGTGCGAAAGCTCCCGAGTGAACGTTGCGATAATTTGGCCTTCCCGAACGATCTTTCCAGATTCTTTGACGGGGGTCGCAAGGGAGTTCCCAGGCAAACACAGAAACGAAGCTGCGCCAACAAGAAGGCCGGCATTCTTTAGTCTTGCGATATAGTTCATAAATATCTCCAAATCCCTGGCTGTCTTCCTCAAATCTCTTCGGAATCTTAGCTGATTTATTAAGTGAGTGTTCAATAAATGTATAATCACTTGAAATAAAAGATAAATAGTTAAAAACTTATATTTGATAATTTTTTTCGTCTTATTTATGACAGCAAAGTCTTTTTAAAAACAGCTATCTGAAATATATAATGAGTGAGCACTCAATAATTAATGAGAGTCTCCGATAGAGTTTTTGTCAATTGAAGTTCCTCTCAGGAGGTCGCAGCCATGAACTCTCTATCTCGAAGAAACCCGAAAGCCCAGACTCCCCAGGTCCAGGTCTGGCAGGCCCGATTCTTAGAACTCATAAAGTCTTTGACCAGTGCATTCCTATTCGCTGGGATCATCACGTGGTCAGAGCACCACAACACGGCAGAGGCTCAAGAAGCAAAGGAACGGAAAGACATTCCAACCCTCTCGGTTCCTTGGTTGCTTGACCTCGCCTCTCAGAATTCAGACACAATCAGTCTTTTGAAAAATGGGAGCACCAATCTGGCCAGTCAATCTCTCAGACTGGGAGCGCAATACGAGCCGCAGTTCAAGTCGAGTCTGTCTCACTCCACATCGCGGCTTGAGCGTCCCGGTCAGGGGTTCGACCCGGGAAACGCAACAGATACAGACTCCACAATGAATTCTGCTCTTGTTTCTCTATCAAAGAAATTTCGTTATGGAACGAGCATTTCAAAAACCATCCAGGGAACAGTGCACACTGAAGAAAGAAGCCAGCCTGCAGGGCAGGGGCCAGAGCAAACTCAAGAGGCTCAGTGGACGGAGTTCAAAACCGATCTCGCAGTGCGCCAAAGCCTGTGGAAAAATTCCTTCGGAAAAAGTGATCGGCTGCGAGAAAAATCGGCCGATTCTACCAGCAAAGGAACGGCTCTCCATTTGAAGCAGTCGGTGGAAGATTACTTTGAGTTGCTGACCGCTCAATATTTTCAAACCTGGCTTGCTTTCAGCAATGTGAAGACTGCACAAGAGCGTCTGGCCAGAGAAAAGCATCGGCACACACTCTACAGTGCACAGTTCAAGAAAGGATTCGTCGAAAAGAGCAGCATGCTGCAGCTTGATTCTTCTGTGATCGCATCAGAAAACCAGCTCTTATCAAGTAGAGAGAGTGCTGAGTTGGCACTGATCGCGCTGAGCGATATTGTCAAGCAGGATCTGCTTTCTCTCTATCAATCGGCTCCCGAATTCTTTCAGTTTGAAAGAGAGGCCACAACGGACGTGGAGCAACTTTGCTCCGGTTCTTCACACTCCCAAGAGTCTTTAGGTGGCTCGCAGGAGCTAAGTGTGACCCATGCTGGCAAAAACCACCCATCTTATGAAGTGGACTCCGCTTTGAAAAGGGTAGAGTCGAGTCAGTTTCAACTTCAGGCTATCGAGTCTGATTCACAGCCCGACCTCTACGTAGAGGGTAAGGTCTCTCAGAATGCCATCGAAGAGAGTCTCTTTGAAACAGGGCGCGAGTCAATCAAAAATGAAAACCCACATTTCTCTGTTTCTGTTGGCATTCAAGTGAGCCTAGGTGATGGAGTGGAAGAGGCCGACAGAATGGATGCGATTTTTTCCAAAAAGAAGGCTTCCCTAGAAGCAGCTCAGGCGCAGTCTCAGCTCAATCAGGCCTGGAAAGAAACTTGCCACTCTTTCTTCGCAACATCCGAAAAGCTTGCGTTCACAAACAAAAGAATTGAGATAGAGAAACAAAGGGTAAAACTCATTGACCGCGAGTTCGCCATCGGTAAGTCAGACCTCAACACTTTGATCTCAGCAGAAGACATTCTCACTGGCGTCAGCTCCGAGCGAAATGCTCTCTTGGCCCAGCTCTCCATTGATGGGTGGAAAATCCGCCGCATGAATGGCGATCTGCGAGATCTTGTGGAACGCACCATGAAATCACCGGCCCCAAACCAAAGAGGTGACAAATGAATCAACTCATCGCCTTTTTCGCTAAGCAGCACACCTTTGTCAACATCATCACTCTGATGGTTGTGATTGCAGGAGCCTGGTCGCTCTACAAGATCAAAAGAGATGCTTTTCCAAATGTGAGCTTCGATGCGGTGTCGATCACCACTGTGTATCCAAATGCGTCGGCAGAATCTGTTGAGGCTCTCGTCACTTCTCCTCTTGAGGCCGATCTTCTTGAGGTCGAGGGTGTGAAAGAGATGACTTCGACTTCCCTGCAAGGAAGAAGTGTGATCACCCTCAAATTGGATCCCGACGTGATCACGGTCAACGAGGCAGAGTCCGATATCCAAAACATTGTCGACACCTTTCGCGACCTTCCCGAAGGGGCAGAAGATCCTTTGGTTGTCGCTTTGGATGGGCAGTCGGCCCAACCCCTGATGGAGATCAGTGTTGGAGGCAGTGTACCTAGAGAAGAGCTTCGCAGTGCCGTGAAGCGTCTTAAGAGGCAGATCGAGAAGATAGATGGAGTGTCTTCCGTTCATGAAAAAGGTCTCCCGGAATACGAACTCCGGGTTGAGGCTAACCCCCAGAAACTCAGAAAGTACCAGTTGGGCCTCACCGACATCGTCACTGCCCTTCAAAAAGCCAATGTGGATCTTCCGGGTGGCACCATCCAAATTTCTGGAGAGGCAGGACAGAGCAAAGAGGTGGCGCTCAAAACCCGTTCAAAAGTGGAAGACACAGAGTCCATCAAAAATGTGGTTTTAAGATCAAACCTTCTTGAGCAGTTTGTGACTGTTGGTGATGTTGCCACGGTGACCTATGGGTTTGCCGAAGAAGAGGTCAAATACCGAAGCAATCAGAAAGACGGAATCAACCTGGTGATCACAAAGCAGAACTTTGCTGATTCCATCAGACTCGTCGACGCGATTCAGTTGAAAATTGAAGACATGAGAGCCTCGCTGCCCAATTCGCTCACCGTTTCTGTTGTGGAAGATCAGTCAAAGGATGTGAGAAATCGGGTTGAGGTTTTGTCGAGCAATCTGGTCTTTGGTCTGTTGCTTGTGCTCGTTGTGCTGTCTTTGATGCTGCCTTTTCGCATGGCCCTTGTGGCGGCCATTGGCATCCCCTTTTCGTTTCTTGCCACAATCCTTGTTTTTGATGTGGCCAATATCAGTCTCAACCTTATCAGCATGATGGGTCTGATCATCGTTTTGGGAATGCTGGTAGACGATGCCATTGTGGTGACAGAAAACACGCAGCGTAAAATTGATGAGGGCATGGACCCGGAAGAAGCTGCCATTAAAGGCACCCAAGAGATCTGGAAACCTGTTGTGACCTCGATTCTCACCACCTTGGCAGCCTTCGTTCCGTTAATGTTGATGACAGGTATCTTTGGAAAATTTCTGCAGAACCTTCCTGTGGGAGTCGTGATAGCTCTCTTGTTCAGTCTCTTTGAGTGCTTCTTTATACTGCCAAGCCATGTTTCAAAGTGGATCAGGAAGACTCAAGGGGCCAGAGGGAACAGTCAGATAGAAAAAAATGGCAGCAAGCCCGGCAACCCTTCTCTCTGGCGCAAATGGGTCACTCCCTCCTATGAATGGTGCCTTCGCAAAGTCTTGAAGGCTCGCTATCTCCTGCTGGCGGTCACAGTCTTTGGAGTTCTCTTTTCTGCCGTGTTTGCTAAAGAAAATATGAAGTTTGTCTTTTTTCCGGGTGTTGAAGCTGCAAACTTCAACGTGAACTATTCCCTTCCCATTGGCACTCCCCTCGAACGCAACGAAGATCGGGCGAAAGAGATCGAGACGATCATTGCAGACTTTCTAAAAGAAGACCTTGAGGCCATGGTCACCACATTGGGTCTCCAAACCAAACGAAACGGCCCCAATGTTGTGGAAACTCGTGGCTCTCATTTTGGGCAAGTGAAAAACTATCTTGTTCAAGATCGCCCCCTCACAATGAGTTTGGATGCCATCATCGAAGGGCTCAACCAAAAACTCAAAACTGTGCCTGAGATCACAGATTTCTCTATTGAGAAGGGGCGTGCTGGCCCTCCGGTGGGCAAGGCACTGAGCTTGCGAATTGTGGGTGAAGATCAAAGCTCCCTCGAAGCAGGGGTCGCAGAGGTGAAACGATCTCTTTCTGAAATTACCGGTGTCACCTCGGTTGATGACTCTGTTTTGGAAGCTCGAGAAGAAAT
>JANQPW010000973.1 GCA_028285285.1 Silvanigrellales bacterium | reverse complement strand
TGTCGAGTGATTTCCAAAAGTGTTCTGCATCTTCGGTGCTGAGGGAACTCAAAGCTCGAGCGCGTTCTTCCGCCGAGAGGTGCGGCCAGTTTTCTTCGAGCTCTGGGGTGACGGTCATGGGCCTCCGCTCCAAAGAAGTGTTGTCAATTTGAAGCGACCTGCTCCTTGCACGAGATGCTCAGCTTAGCATGTTGCTTCCTTCCCGTCTTTTTTTGAGCCGCGGGGTTTTGGGGCGCTGCTGCCGATGGGCTCTCGCACCAGCTTCTGTGGAGTTCTTGTCGAGCTGTGCAGTCGTTGGTCCCTTTTTTTTCCAGCAGAGTTTTGCCATTTGAAAGAAGGGTGCAGACAGACGGCTTGTAAATCATAGGGCACATCCTCTGCGGCGCAGGGCAAGACAGATCAACGGAAGGGCCACTCTTCTTTGGAGAAGCCGGAGCCTGCGCAAGGGTTGGTCCCTGTCCCTGGTCATCGGGGAGCCTTTGATTTGTTTGGGTGCAGGCTCCAGAAAGAAACATCATCGAAACGAGAAAAGGCCCAAATGAAGAGATTCGTTGTGGAGTCACCGAGTTGCTATGGGTTTGATGCATTTGGAGTCGCCTCCTCTGGAATACGTTGGAGCTTCACGAGATTTGTGGGGTTGATAGACGCCAGCGGAATACCTCCGGTGATCACAATCAACTCACCTGGTCGAGCAAGACCCCGTTTGAGAATCATTTCCCCCACGCCTGCGAGTGCTTGGTCGGTGTCATAGAACATATCATTCTGTAGGGTGTGGATTCCCTTGACCAGGCTGAGGCGGCGCACCACATCGGGTCGAGGAGAAATGGCAATGACGGGTACCTGAGGCCGGTACTGTGCGACTGCCCGTGCCACGTTTCCGCTCAATGTGAGACAAACAATGGCAGAGGCACCGGCTCGCTCAGCCAATTCTGCGGTGGTGTGGGCAATCACTCGAGGTATGGAAGACTCTTTGGGCAGAGTTCCCCGCTCAGAAGTGTCTGCGAGCTTGTGAGACGATCGATCCGAACGGTCCAGAATGTCGCGCATGGTTTCAACCACGTGCTTGGGATGACGCCCGGCGGCCGACTCCCCGGAGAGCATAGTGGCGTCTGCTGAATCAAAAACCGCATTTGCAACATCGCAAATTTCTGCCTTGGTGGGGCGGCGGTTGTCGATCATGGAGTCCAGCATTTGCGTTGCAACAATCACGGG
>JANQPW010000971.1 GCA_028285285.1 Silvanigrellales bacterium | reverse complement strand
CTGTCGGAAGGGCTGCTGCACGGTTGGCGGTTGAACGTCGTGCGGGATCTGTTGCTGCATTGAAGCTGATCAAGTCGGCGCTCGCACAGATTCCAGCTGGTCAGAGGGCTCAGGCGATTGTTGACGATCTCGTGGTGAGCGATGGGCCGAAACGTCGCTACTTTATGCCAAGGGCTCAGGGTCGCGCGACACCGATTTTGAAACGGACATCGCACCTGACGGTTCAACTCAAGATTGCGGAAGGGGAATAAGACGTGGGTCAGAAGGTCAATCCAATTGGATTTCGTTTGGGAATCAACAAAACATGGGACTCACGGTGGTTCTCTCAGCGTGATTTTGCAAAAAATCTGAATGAAGACATCAAACTGCGCAAATACATTTTGACCGCAAGAGATCCGAAAGACAAAAGGCTGAAATATGCTGAAGCAGGGATTTCAAAGATCGAAATTGAGCGCGCTGCGAAGCAGGTTGTGGTGAAAATATTCACAGCTAAACCTGGAAAGCTTATTGGGAAGCAGGGCAAAGGAATTGATTTACTTCGCGAGGATATCAAGCGCGTTTTGGGCGGGCAAACCGACCGAAATGTGAAAGTGGATGTTTTTGAAGTGAAGCAACCCGATGCGGATGCACAGCTCGTTGCGGTTAACATCGCTCAACAGTTGGAGCGCCGGGTCTCTTTCCGACGTGCTATGAAGAAGGCGATGCAACAGGCCATGAAGGCGGGTGCAAAGGGTATTCGCGTTCGCTGTGCTGGTCGCCTCAACGGAGCGGAAATGGCTCGGACGGAGTGGTACATGGAGGGGCGTGTTCCCCTTCACACGCTTCGAGCCGATCTGAACTATGGCACTGCCGAGTCGTTGACGACCTATGGAATCATTGGCGTCAAGGTTTGGATTTTCAAGGGTGAAGTGTACGACGCCAAGGAAGCATTGGCTGCCGGAGCACGGTCTTGAGTTTTTTGAAATGAGGAATTGAACGATGTTAGCCCCCAAGAAGGTGAAGCATAGAAAAGCCCACAAGGGCCGTGTAGGTAGTCAGACGATTCGAGGGAGCAAAGTCTCCTTTGGTGATTTTGCCCTTCAAGCAATTGAGGCCGGAAAGCTAGACTCTCGGCAGATTGAAGCTGGCCGTATTGCCATGACCCGCCACATTAAGCGCGGCGGTAAAGTCTGGATTCGGGTGTTTCCCGATAAACCTATTACAAAGAAGCCGGCCGAGACTCGAATGGGCTCCGGTAAGGGTGGCCTCGACAAGTGGGTTGCGCCTGTTCGGGCAGGCCGGGTCATTTTTGAGTTGCAAGGCGTGAATGAAGATCTGGCGCGAGAGGCTTTTGCCCTGGCCGGTGCGAAGATGCCTTTTAAGGTGCGCATGATCCGACGTGCCGACAACGTGTGGGAGGTCTGAAGTGACAGAGTCAAAGATTTCGGAATTGAGCCTTGAGGATGCCCAAGCCCGTCGTCGGGTATTGGTGAAAGAGTTGTTGACTTTTAGGCTTTCTCTTGACCCTAATGGGATTCAAACTGAGGGCGGCGTAGCCGGTGTGCAGCGCAGTCTGCGTGAGGTTGACCTTCGAATTGCAACTTTAAAGTCAGAGAAGTGAGGAATGAATTGTGAGTGAAGCAGGCGTGACCAAAAACCCCTGGCGGGGAAAGGTCGTTCGAGTGTCGAAAGACGGAAAAACCGTTCGAGTTCATGTTCCCACATCGGTTGTTCATTCGAAGTATGGGAAGACCCTGCACCGGCATATTCCGCTGCGGGCTGATACAAATGGAAACGAAGTTGCTGAGGGCCAGGAAGTGGATGTTCTTCCCAGTCGTCGGATTTCTAAATCAAAGAGCTGGAAAGTGACCGCTGTTTTTGCAGGTCACTGAAGTAAGAGGCGAGGTGTAGTGTGATTCAACCAGAATCAATCTTGGTGGCTGCTGACAACAGTGGAGCCCGCGCTTTGAACGTGATCCGTGTGCTGGGTGGTTCTTACAAGCGCTATGCACGTGTTGGAGACCTCGTTGTGGTGTCCATCAGAGATGCTTCTCCGGGCGGGCGCGTAAAAAAGGGTGAGGTCCACAAGGCTGTGGTTGTTCGAGTGAAAAAAGAGTTGTCACGTGCAGATGGCTCTCGGATTCGTTTCGACGAGAATGCTGCTGTGCTTGTGAAGATCAATAAGAATGACCGTGAGCCGATAGGCACGCGTATTTTCGGTCCAGTAGCGCGGGAGCTGAGACAGGCAAACTGCGGCAAGATTGTGAGCTTAGCTCCGGAGGTGCTTTGAGATGGCGGGTAAGGGTAAAGGAAAAGGCGCTGGAGACTTTGGCGTTAAGATCGTTCGTGGTGCTCGAGAAAAAGGTCCTAAGCCTCGTTTTCGTGAACACTATGATTCCCAAGTCATTCCAGAGCTGAAGAAGAAGTTTTCGAAGCTAAATGTGATGGAGTTGCCTCGCATCGAGAAGATTGTGGTGAACACCTGCCAGGGTGAAGCAACTCAGAACGTGAAGGCTCTAGATGCTGCGGCCGCAGAGCTGGAAATCATCACGGGCCAAAAATCAGTGATCACAAGGGCGAAGAAGTCAATTGCGAGTTTTAAGCTTCGTGAGGGGATGCCGATTGGAGCGTCTGTGACTCTTCGGCGTGAGATGATGTATGAATTCTATGACCGTCTGGTCTCTGTTGCACTTCCTCGTGTGCGAGATTTTCGTGGGGTTTCAAAGAACTCCTTTGATGGTCGTGGGAACTACTCACTGGGTATCCGTGAGCAGATCATTTTTCCAGAGATTGAAGCAGATAAGGTGGATAAGTCCCGAGGTTTGAGTGTGACCATCGTGACTTCGGCAAAAACGGACGAACAAGCTCGGGAGCTGCTCGGCCTCATGAAAATGCCATTCAGAAAATAAAGGAGAACGATTCGTGGCACGTTTAGCGCTGATCAATAAAGCAAACAAGAAGCCGAAGTTTTCATCCCGAAAAGTCAATCGCTGCCAGCAATGCGGTCGCCCCAAGGCTGTGTATCGCGACTTTGGTGTTTGCAGGATCTGTCTGCGGAAGTTGGCATTGAATGGGCAAATTCCTGGAATTGTGAAAGCTAGTTGGTGAGGAACGAACAATGAATGTGACAGATCCCGTAGCGGATATGCTGACCCGTGTCAGAAACGCAAGTAGCGCTGGGCTGCGGTATGCCGTTGTTCCAGCAAGTAAGTTGAAAATTGAAATGACAAAGATTCTGGAAACAGAAGGTTTTGTTCGAGGCTTTCGACTCATCCGTGACAATGGGCAAGGAAAGATCAAGATTGCGATCAAATACGATCAAAATGGTGACCCTGTTATTCAGGGGATCAAGCGCGTGTCGCGCCCTGGTCGTCGTGTCTACACAGGCGCTTCAAAGATGCCTCCTGTTCGGGATGGTTTGGGTAAGGCCATTGTGTCGACTCCAAAGGGTGTTCTGACAGGAGATCGGGCAAAGGAAGAGAAAGTGGGCGGCGAAGTGCTGGCCTATATTTGGTGAGGGGAGATTCGAAGAGATGTCAAGAATTGGAAAAGAGCCGATTAAGGTCCCCTCGGGTGTCACGGTTTCTCTGAAAGAGGGTGTCTTCAATGTGAAAGGCCCGAAGGGTGATCTCAAGAGAGACACTTTTGGTCGAGTGGCTCTCGATCAGGAGGGTGACACTCTTTCTGTGCGTTTGACTGAGGGCACGACCTCAAATTTTTGGGGACTTTATCGGAGCCTGTTGGGCAATATGGTTGAAGGCGTTTCGAAAGGTTTCAAGAGAGAGTTGGAACTGGTTGGAACGGGTTATCGTGCCAATGTGCAGGGCAAAGCATTGAATTTGACTGTTGGTTTGTCGCACCCTGTTTTGCTGGATCCCCCCGAAGGAATTTCTTTTGCCGTCGACAAGAGCGGCAAAGTTTCTGTAGAGGGTCCAGATAAGGAGCTTGTGGGTCGTATTGCTGCGGAGATCCGTTCGATTCGGCCACCTGAGCCCTACCATGGGAAAGGCATCCGGTATTCCGGAGAGCATATTGCTCAGAAGGTTGGTAAGTCAGCAGGTAAGAAGTGATTCTCAGGAAGCATTGGTGAGTTTCTTGGTTTCGTTTGTTTTAAAGAGATCCAAAATGAGGCCCTTTGTATACAGGCAAAGGGTGGAGGGAGTCTAAAGTTATGTTTAAGCAGGTGAACCGGCGAAAAGTCCGCGGCTTTCGGAAGATGCGCTTTTGGAAACGACGCCAGCGACAGTTGTCTAAGCCGCGCTTGTGTGTGTTTCGTAGCAGCAAACACTTTCAGGCTCAGATCATCGACGATGAGAGCCAGAAGACCGTTGCCACAGCGAGTTCCATGGAGAAGACGATTCGGGGCAATGGCAAGCGTGGTGTAGAGCTTGCTCAGGCAGTTGGACAGCTTGCGGCTGAGAGAGCGATAGCTGTCGACGTGAAGGAAGTGATCTTTGATCGGAATGGATTCAATTATCATGGTCGCGTCAAGGCATTTGCGGACGCAGCACGTGAAGCTGGGTTGAAGTTTTAAGAAAGGCTGAGGAAAATGCAGTTCAATAAAGATGATCAGAAGAGAGACCGCTTTGAAGACCGGGTTGTGAGTGTCTCTCGCGTTGCGAAAACTGTTAAAGGTGGTCGCCGCATGAGCTTCTCGGCATTGGTTGTGGTTGGTGACAAGCAGGGTGCCGTTGGCTATGGTTTGGGCAAGGCTAACGAGGTCCCAGAAGCTGTGCGCAAGGCCGTTGCACAGGCTAAGAAGAACTTGATTCAGGTGCCTTTTGAAAACGAGACCATTCCGTATGTTGTGAAGGGTAAGTACGGTGCGAGCAACATCCACATCAGCCCTGCTCCTGAGGGGTCAGGTATCGTGGCTGGTGGTACGGTGCGTGCCGTTGCCGAGTTGGCCGGCATTCCGAATGTGATGGCAAAAACCATTGGGAGTCGAAACCCACACAATGTGGTGAAGGCTGCTTTCCAAGGCTTGTCTCAACTGAAGACACGTGAAGAATATCTGAGTGTGAGGAACTGAAGCAATGAGAAGCTTGGACTCAAAAAAACTGAAGGTGAAACTCGTGCGGGGTTTCTCCGGGCGCTCGGACACCCAGCGCAAAACATTGATTTCCCTTGGCCTGAGAAAAATTGGTCAAACTCGGATTCACGACAATGTGAATCCCATTTTGGGGCAGATCAACAAGGTCATTCACTTTATTGAAGTCGAACCAGCAGATTGAGGAATAGGTTGTGAGAATTGAAGAATTGAAGCCCAATCCGGGTGCAACGAGAAAGCGCAAACGCCTCGGCAGGGGTGCTGGTAGTGGCTTGGGAAAAACAGGTGGGCGTGGTGGTAAAGGCCAGACAGCTCGTTCTGGTGGTGGAATCCGACCGGGCTTTGAAGGTGGACAAACTCCGCTGTACAGGCGTATTCCCAAGCGTGGCTTTAAAAACCCATGCGCGATACCTGTGACCTCTCTCAACTTGAGAGATCTGGGGCCCAGTGTGCGAGATGGAATTTTTGATGGTGTGACTCTTTCTGGTGGTGTCGGCTTTGCCAAGATCTTGGGTGAGGGTGATGTGCCTGGTGGACTTCAGACGGTTAAAAATGTAAAGCTCTCTAAAAGTGCCAGAGAAAAGCTGTCGAGCAAAGGTGTCACCATCGAGGAGTAAGCCTCATGTCGCAGAATGTGGAAGCTGAAAATCCGCTCTTGAAGCGGTTCTTATTTACTGTTGTTTGTTTGCTGATTTTTCGTCTTGGTGTCCACATTCCAACTCCTGGTGTGAACACAAAAGCTCTTGTTGAACTTGCAAATCAACAAGAAGGGGGCCTGTTGCGTGTTCTGAACATGTTTTCAGGTGGAGCCCTTTATCAGTTCTCCATTTTTGGTATCGGCATTATGCCGTACATTTCCGCTAGCATTATCATGCAGCTTATGACGGTTGTGGTTCCCCGCTTGGAGCAGCTCCAGAAGGAAGGTGGTACCGGCCGTCAAAAGATCACACGTATCACTCGCTTTCTCACCATTGGGTTGGCTTTGGTCCAGGGTTTTATTTTTGCAACAGGCCTGGAAAACTCTCCAGACACGGCGGCGGG
>JANQPW010000955.1 GCA_028285285.1 Silvanigrellales bacterium | reverse complement strand
GCGCGGTGACGTTTTCGAGGCCAAGCTGCGCGACAACACGGTCATTTCCACGTACGCGCCCTTTGACGAAACTCTGCGGAAAGAGCTGCGAGAACTCCTCACTGAGCAAAACATACCTCTCTCATATGACCGACCTGAAGAAGGTTCCATGTGGTGGACTGGCCTGCTCACCATGTGGCTTCCGTTGATTCTGATCGTTGTCTTCATGTTCATTTTCTTGCGGAACATGCAGGGTGCCGGCGGTAAAGCCATGTCTTTTGGGAAAAGTAAGGCCAAACTTCTGCCAGAGAACAGCCAACGCATCACGTTCAAGGACGTTGCCGGGGTCGATGAAGCAAAGGAAGAGTGTTCTGAAATCATTGCCTTTTTAAAGGACCACAAACGCTTTCAAGATATTGGGGCACGGATTCCAAAAGGTGTGCTGATGATGGGCTCCCCGGGAACAGGAAAGACTCTGCTGGCTCGGGCTATTGCCGGAGAGGCGGGAGTTCCCTTCTTTCACATCAGCGGATCCGATTTTGTCGAAATGTTTGTTGGCGTTGGAGCATCTCGCGTGAGAGATCTTTTTGAAAACGCCAAAAAAAATGCCCCCTGCATTGTGTTTATTGACGAAATCGATGCCGTTGGTCGACACCGTGGAGCCGGCGTGGGCGGAGGGCACGACGAGCGAGAGCAAACTCTCAACCAACTTCTCGTTGAAATGGATGGGTTTGAAGCAAATGATGCTGTGATCTGCATTGCGGCCACCAACCGCCCCGACGTGCTCGACCCGGCTTTGCTCCGCCCTGGGCGTTTCGATCGTCGTGTGGTCGTGAACCTGCCCGACGTGAAAGGAAGACGAGCCATTCTTGATGTCTATCTCAAGAAGGTCAAAACCCTCCCCGGCATTCCAGTGGAAAAGCTCGCTCTGGGAACACCTGGCTTCGCTGGAGCAGACCTTGAAAATCTTGTGAATGAAGCAGCCCTGCTGGCAGCCCGTAAAGGTGCCAAGCTGATCTCGCTTGCCGACTTTGAGGCCGCGAAAGACAAGATTTTGATGGGTCCAGAGCGTAAGAGCATGGTCATGAGCAAAGAAACTATCAAGATCACCGCTTACCACGAAACTGGTCACGCCCTTGTTGCTTACTACCTCAAATCAAAGTCCAAGGTACACAAAGTAACTGTTATTCCCCGAGGCCAAGCGCTTGGGGTCACATCATTCCTCCCAGAGGAAGACATCTATAACCACTCCAAAGAGGACATCCTCGTTGACATTGCTAAAGCAATGGGTGGTCGAGCTGCCGAAGACATTAAGTTTGGTCAACTGACCACAGGAGCATCGAACGACATTAAACAAGCCACAGAAATGGCTCGCGCCATGGTCTGTCGCTACGGTATGAGCAAACTGGGCCCCATCAACTTCGGCCAGAAAAGCGAGAACCCCTTTCTTGGAAAAGATATTGGGGAGCAACGCAATTTTTCTGAAAGCATTGCTCACGAAATTGATGTTGAGGTGTCCCGAATCATCAACAGCCAGTACGAGCTGGCGAAGCAAACACTTCTGGATCACATGGACGCTTTTGAGCGCGTTTCTGAAATCCTCATTGAGGTGGAAACTCTTGACTCAGACGAGTTCGAGGCTGCGGTTGCTGGAGCTGATCTTGATGCCATTCGCAAAATTCAGTCCGACAAAGCCAAACATCGAAACTCTTCAGGGCCCGACGGCCAGCCCGGTGAACCTGTTTCCTCAGATGATCGTGACAGTCCCAAGTCACACGACTCCATTCCCGAACCCTCTCCCGCTTAGAAGCGATCTCATAATCGGTGAGGGGCGACAAGCATGAAACTAACCCACGGGCAAAGCACGAAATGGATGGTGATCTTGAACCTGAGCCCGGATTCCTTTTCGGGAGACGGCTTTCGGCAACAAAGTCTATTGAAGCACCGCCTCGACTCACTCAAAAAACACAGGCCTGACTTTCTCGACTTTGGCGCAGTTTCCACACGACCAGGAAGTGACAACGTTTCACCCACAGAAGAGTGGTTGAGAATCAAGCCAGCAATACCTCATCTGCGTAGATTCAGCGATGAGATGACGCAGGCAGGCTATCCTGTTTCTCTCAGCATAGACACTTCCTCTCCCCAAGTTCTGAGGCAAGTTCTCGACTTCTTGCCCGTTCAAATGGTGAACGACGTTTGGAGCGGTCAAAAGACCGACCGAGGTCAAAGCACATTCGATCTCGCAGCAAAACACAACCTTTCACTCATCGTCATGCACATGAAAGGAACTCCCAAAACCATGCAGCTCAACCCCCAGTACACCCGCTGCAGCGAAGAGGTGCTGGCGTTTTTGGCTGACCGAATTGCCTTGGCAAAGCAAATGGGAGTTGAAGAAGTGTATGCCGACCCGGGAATTGGTTTTGGCAAAACACTCGAGCACAATCTCGAGCTCCTCAACCAGCGTTTCTTCCACAAAGCGCATCAACAAGACCTTCCGGTTTGTATTGGACTTTCCCGAAAGCGGTTTTTGGGAGAGCTCGAACGGCAGAGTGATCCCCATAGGGAGATCTCACTCCCACAAAACAGAGACATTGACTCAAAGAGATGGGAAATGAAGTGTGTTCAACATGGCGCCTCTCTCATCCGTAGCCACCGATTGCCAAGTGAGATCCCCTATGCAAATTGATTCCATTGTCGGCACCCTCGATCTCGATGCCCAAGTTGGGCTGAAAAGCGAACTCGAACGCATCAAGAAAA
>JANQPW010000927.1 GCA_028285285.1 Silvanigrellales bacterium | reverse complement strand
CGCCTGGGTATCGGTTCGCCTATCGTTGATGATCACGTCTGTGGGGGTCTTGGTTTTGGGAGCGGGCTTCTCACTGGTCTTGTAGAGGAGCTCTTCGCGATTGCCCGGATCACCGTTCAAAATGGTGTCGATGGGTGTGAGAGCCTCAATGAGAGTGTCAAGGATCGTGACCTCTTGCTCGCCCGACATCACTTCTCCCAACACCTGTTCAACCTGGGCATGCCCGAGCACAGCTTGTTTGAGAGTGTCACGGTAGCGATCCACCTGGAACAGTTCTGCCTCAGCAGGTCGTTTCGATTCCAGGGTCACAATATAAATACTGGTGATTTCGCCAAGCAGGGCCTTTTCTTGTTTGGCCCCCATACCTTTTTTAATGCGGGCGTAGACAACCTTCATGGAGGCAATCAACGAGGCACCATCATACTTTGCCTCTAAAAGGGTCTGCACAAGCGCCTGGGCGTAGTCGAGAGCAATGTCTTTGTGCGAAGAGTCGGCCGAGAGAAAAATACCGACAGACTCTGGTTTTGCGGCAGCAACCTGTTTTTGCGCAAGGGCTGAAAGCCGCGTTGCCAAAAGGCCACCAAAAGCTGGAATGTTCTCCGCTGCCACCGTTGACGCCGTGAGCGCCTGAGTGGTGGCCACAAGCAGGGAGCGACCATCTTCTAAACTATCACCGGAATCGGCGGGCGAGCCTTCCAAGAGCTGTGCCTTGATGCCATTGCGAATGGACTCGTCCACCTTCTTCTGCTCAAGGGTGATGTCGATGAGATCGATCATTTCTCGGTAGTTTTGCATGCGTTGCACGGTCACGCCGCCACCTGCATCGAGGCAGCCAGAGAGCCCAACAAGCGCAGTCAACAGGAGAAGCACGCGAAAACAGCAGACGAGGGCCGTAGATAAACCCCAGCGGCACATTCCGTTTCTTTTGTTTCTTATTGTTGTGCTCTTTCCCATGCTGCACTCCCTCATCAGGGTTTTCGGTTGTGGCACCACGGGATTCAAATTTTTTATTTTTCTTTGTTAATTTAACACCTTTCGCCCTCATGACACAATAGCCTTTTTGGTCTCTCAACGCCAGCCCCGAAGTCAATTCCTTCGTTTTTGAGGCTGCAGGAGAAGGAACAACTTCTTACACGGTGACCCAAAAGCAACCTTTTGCGGGCCAAATGGCTGAATATGCAGAAGGTTACAGCGGGATATCGGCTAACGGTGAAGAGATCATTGTTTCAATCGTGCGACAAGAGTGCAGCGATCGCATGAGTGACTTCCTTTACAGCCACGCCGTGTATCTGAAAAAAGGCGAGCAATTTTATACCGGTTGCTGCGGCAGCCGCACACTCCTTGAGTGAAACCAGTCGTTTCACCACTCTTTTTCCTTTCGAACTGATTGCCTCTCACCTGGCCGGTTTTTTGCTTCCTCGCCACTCAAGAGATATGGCACACCGGCTTGTTGAAAGGACAGTGTTATGAAAGGCACATTGAGCACCCGCCGCCTCGCGGCCTTACCCCTGATTTCGTTGGCTCTTTTCGGAGCCTCCTCTGCATTTCTCAGTGCATGTGAAAGCACTGGCCTTAAAAAGTCGGCGATGAGCAAGTCCACAAACATTCAGTCTGTTTACACCAGCTACCACGCCAATCGCCAAGGTCACACTGAAAACGACGAATTGCTTGAGGGCATATACGTGAAAGTGGAAGCTGACCCCATGAAGTCGGCAGATGTGCTCTTTCGCGATCTCTGCGACCAAGAAGGAAACCTCTCCAAGAAAT
>JANQPW010000926.1 GCA_028285285.1 Silvanigrellales bacterium | reverse complement strand
TCTCCTTTTTGAGCAGCGAGTGACTCGATGAACCCCTCCAGACCTTCCTCGTGGGCTGTGAAGGTGGAAAATGGCTTGGAATTGACCTCCCACATTCCTCCGGCCTCGCTTTTGAGAACGGGAGCCAAGCCAAGTTTTCTTCCTTTTTCGTTGAGCACAAGCAGATGCTTTGGAATAGCACGATTGTACCTTTCTATAAGCTTTTTCTTCTCCCGGTATCTCATGTCCTTAAGGAAGTTCTGGTACCTTTTTCCACCATCATCTCGTTTCTGAAACTTTTCCACCAAGTTTTCTTCGAAGGGGAGGATGTGTTTCAGGGTTTCGGCCTCCGACCAGTTGTCGACGTCCCGAATTTTTTGGCGAATGGCGCCGCGTCGTTGGATCAGGTGCATTTTGATTGGGTATCTGTTGTAAATGTAGAGCTGAAGGTCAGGGGGCAAGTAGTCAAAGAGAATGCCGTCGGGCGGGTTGAGATCCACGCGAAAAATAGCCCTGAGCTGGGAGATGTTTTTCTTTTTCGGGCTGAGGTAAATATCTGAATCAGAAAGGTCCCAAGGGGGAAGTTCTGAATCTGGCTGGGTGGGTTGCAAAACGGGACCGAGTTTTCTGATTTCTTCCATGCACCACGTCAGATAGATCCGTGCCATTTCCGGGGCAACGAGCTTTGAAGCAAAATGTTCCAGTTTGTCACCATTCATCCCATAGCTGTTTAAAACCCTTGCCGAGTGGCCTTCAGCTTCAAAACCGAAGGTGGGTTGATGAGTCAGCTTTGGGAAGTCTGCTGGAAGCTCCCCTCCCTTCAAGTAGTGGGAGTTGATGTGTTGGTAGATGGACTCTAAGGGCCATTCGTTTTGTGAGAGAGCCTGAGTTTGATGCCCTCGAGTCACACACGAAGGGGTGAAGAAAAGAAGGGGTAGGAGAATGGCGATTGTGAACTTCATGCGGGTGTTTTTCCTTCGTTTTCCATTGCAGCCAAAGAAGGCTGGAGCTCGATTCAGGCAGCTGTTTCAGAAATGATACCACCGAACTCAAAACGCGAGAGAAAAACACACTACAGAAGCTCTAACGGAAGGTTCTTCCGGAGTCGAGAGTGCGTGCAGCACTTCCTGATCATTGAGGAAAGAGCGGCTCAATGGATTCGAGTACCCGTTCTTGGGCACGGCGCAAGAAGTGGTTTTCATGGAGCTCAATTCGGCTCAAGTAGAGAATTTCAAGAACATCTTGGTAAAGACATTCCTGGCAGTCTTCTACGTAGTCTCGTGCTGTGTGCACCCCAGCAGCTTTCCATTTCAACGGTGTGCCATTCTCATCGGGAAGGGTGACGTCGCAGGTCCAAACAATGGCTTGTTTGGGAAGTTTTCCGCGAAAAAATTCTTGGATCATGGGCAAATTTGTTTCGCTCTTGGTGCGGGAATGGCAAAAGCGGTTCAAAAGACTTCTGTCGTCGGAATAGAGATCTGATCTTCCGTAGAAAGAGAAGAAGAGCCTTTCCGAGGCGTTATTAGAGTTTTTGCTGGGCTGGCTGCTGAGCTCCGTTTCGCTGGTGTGTGCCAGCTCAATGTGGTTGCGGGGAACTCCAAAATCTCGCAGTGGAGAACTGTTTGTGCCAAACTCTCGCTCGCAGTACTGAGCTTTCAGTTCCAGGGCATCCACGAGTGTGAAACCTGGTTCACAAGCTTGTGATTGAGGGCTTTCCTCCTCTTGAAGAACTCCTGAAAACTTTCTGAGGGTGCTTCGGCCATCAGCGTGCATCAAGGCAAGGGTTTGAACTCGAGCGCTGGTTGTGACTTTTACCTGAAATTCCGGGCCGAGTTGAAGAACCGTGTCTAGGCTGCTTGATTCTGGTCGATGTGCTTCGGAGTTTGTTTCTTTGTTTTTTTCAGGATCTGTTTCAACAACGGGTTCTCCTGCATTGACGTCAACTCCCTCAGCTGATAGCCATGGCCCGCCACAGCCAAATATTGTGAGTGAGCAAAGGCTTGCTCCCAATGCATTTGCGGTAGCGGCTTTTGTTTGAAGGAAGCTGTTTCGTTTTATTTTCATCGTGTGTCTCCTTTGTGTAGACTCTTTTTTTGGGTCAGTTCAGATCAGCGGAGTGTGCTCAGCTCTTCCGGAACGTCTATCTGATTGTAGGAGTTGTCTCCCCAGCAGCGGACACCTCGATCGTCGAGTGCGCACGAGTGATTTCGCCCAACAGAAACTTGAAAAGGGCGGAGCAATGGAACAGGGCGGATTTGCCCAAAGCTGTTTTCCCCAGCACAGCGAAGTCTCTGCGTTTCGTTCGGCCCGGTTACCAGGGCGCAGAAATGACGAAGACCAAGGGCCACAGTGCGAGATTCCTCGAGGTCTGCTGGAACTTCAGGTGAATCTCCCCAGCACACCACCTGACGGGAAGGTCCCTCGTGACTGCTGTTGGGAAGCGCACGCGCGCAGAAACCCCTGTCGAAGCCAACCACCTGGCTCGCACGACGCCCCTCGGGCACGCGCAACTCCCCATAGAAATTTGCTCCCCAACAGC
>JANQPW010000920.1 GCA_028285285.1 Silvanigrellales bacterium | reverse complement strand
CCCGGCACCCCGAGTTTCCCATTGCCATTGCAGAGGCCAAAACTCAGATTCTGGGCGACATGGGTGTGCTCGAGCGGCAAGCACGACGTGTCTGTGTCTCCGATCGCAGTTGGAACTACCTGAGCCAAGTGTTGCACACACCCCTTTCTCATCTGGTGATGGAAGTGGCTGAAGAAACAGCTCCGGCATGGGGTAACCCGCTGAACACGGGCGAGGTGAGTCACGTTGGACTCGCCTGAACCAAGCAACTTCAACCGCAACATGCTCCGCACGTTCTGGAAGCAAACGGCTGCCATAACACGCCGAAACGGCCAGTCCTTTTACGTCGCCTCCTTTATTTTGGGTGCAGCCACTCGGCGAAGGGCTTATCTTGTTTACTCCATTTGTCGCTTGGTCGATGACGCAACAGACGAATGCCTCAATTCACAAACGGGAAGCGCTCTCTCAGAAAGGCTTCTCGACGTTCTCTTCGATCCCAAGCCAGAGGCAGAAACCCTCCAGAACGAGGTTGCTCAAGATCTGCTTCCTGTGTTGCGCCATACCCTTGGCGAATGGACGCCCCCTCTTCAAAAGGAGGACTCCACCCGCTTCATCAATCAAGCGTGGTCAGCGCTTCAAGAATGTGGAATCTCAAAAGACGATTTCTGTGCGCTGGTTAGTGGGCAGCGAGATGATGAGTCTTTTTCCCGGCCACAGAATTTTCCTGAGTTTTATCAATATTGTTTTAAAGTTGCTGGCGTTGTTGGGCTCATGATGGCCCAAGTTTTTGCCGCAAGACGCACTGCGAAAATTTTTCAATCAGCGGAACATCTCGGAATCGCCATGCAGATCACCAACATTCTGCGAGATGTTCGAGAAGACGCTTCGGAAAAGAACCGCGTGTATCTTCCTCTTGATCTCTGCACCAAACACAATTTTGATGTGGTTCAGACACTCCGCAGCGGAGCCACGAAAGAGAGCGAAAACTCCGGCTTGAAGTCGGCAGAGGCTGCCCTGAGCGAATTGGCCCGGCAAGGTGTGTGGTATTATGGAAGTGCTCTGAAAGGCGTTCGCGGCATACCAGGTTGGAGGGAGAGACTTTGTGTCAAGGCCATGACAGCCATCTATGGCGCGATTCTTGCGGAGGTCTTGCGAGAGCCTCTTCGGGTCTTGCGTCATCGTGTCGTCATTTCCCGCAGCAGGAAAATCTCTCTATTTCTTCAGGTTTTGTTGGGGCGCAACCCGCTCCTTGTTGCGGGTCTTGCTCCGCATCGACAGGGGCCCGCACACTTTCATGAAAGAGAAGGTTTTTTCCATAAATGAGTTGGCGGGCGCCGTTGGAGTTTCCACCTCCACACTCCGCGCTTGGGAGCGCCGTTATGGCTTGCTCCAGCCCATGCGCACTTCCGGTGGTCACCGGGTCTATTCTGAAGCCGACGTTCGGCTTTATTTGTATGTCATCCACCTTCGCTCCCAGGGTCACGATCTCGGTCAGATCGCCAGCCGCGGCAAAGAAGCGCTATGGCAAGAGTCTCTTGACCATTTCGCCGCAGTGGAAAACCCAAACGTTGAAAGCAACTATGAAGCCGAGCTCACCCGAAACGTGATCTCTGCTTTGCGTGCTCGCGAATACTCCGACGCGCTCCAGCAGATCGAGCTGGCCGCTGCTCTTGAGAACGAAGCCGGCGCCTTTGCCAATGTTGCGGTTGGCGTGATGGCCGAGGTGGGCAAAGCCTGGCAACTGG
>JANQPW010000877.1 GCA_028285285.1 Silvanigrellales bacterium | reverse complement strand
ATTTCTTTGACAAGGTGGCCTTTGGCTGTGCCTCCAATAGCGGGATTACAGGACATTTCGCCGATTTTGTCTGCTGACACTGTCACCAGACAGACACTCGATCCCATTTTGGCGGCCGCGAGTGCAGCCTCGATTCCAGCATGTCCGGCGCCGATCACAATAGTGTCAAAGTGTTGGATATTTCTCATATAAGTTCTACCCCCTCGCACCTGAAGAGGTGTTTTATGGGCACCCGTCAGGAAACTCAAGGTCTTTCTGGCACGGAGAGTGCAATGAGTCACGAAGACTTGAGAGCTTGTCACAATCTTTCCTGTACCCGCTGAATCTACGGGAAAGAACGAGCCAACCCCACGTCTGGCGCCGTTACTCGTTGACAAAGCGTCGGCCGGCCTGGTTCAGCATCACCGCAGCCCGTGTGCAATCACTTAGTGGAAAATGCGCGGGTCTTGTCCCCCCTGGAGCAATCCAGAACTGTGAGGGGGTTAGGGCCAAAGCCCTAACCCCCTCCTTTCTTTTCCGAGCCTGAACAGTGCTATCGAAAGATAACTCACTTATTTCAAAACAGTTTTTGGTTTCTCTCGGCTGTTCGGGCAACTCTCGCTGAGAGTGAGCCCTGTGTCGGCGCCCTCCCTAACGGTGAGCTGAAGTTGGGCGTATTGGCCTGCAGCAGTGAAGCCCACACCTTTCCCCCCTTGTTTGTTGCCCAGTGCGATGAAGTTCACCTTATAGTCTCCTGGTGGCACTTCATGAGGAATAAATACACAGAAAACGGCAGTGTTTTCGAACACATCAACAAACAGAACCTTGAACTTTTTGTTGAGGTTTGCCTCTGAAAATTGAATCTCACGGATCTTTGTGTCTTTAGGTTCACTGATGCGCAGTTCAACGGTGGTGGTGCTGCCGGCCACCGTGCTCAGAGACTCGGCCGTGGTCATCACAACGGCCGTGGCCTTCTTTGACTCATCGTTTTCGCACTTGGGGTTGCTGGCTGTTTTCTCTGGGTCGTTGGGGTCACACTCCTCAAGAGAGTTCACCACGGTCGCTCTGTTGGTGACCGGAGTTCGGTTGGCAGTGCCTCCCCCACCACAGGCTGTGACAGCAGAGGCCGAGAGCCCTGCTGTGAGCCACACGAGGTGTTTCGGTGCACCCAATGCCGACGCCATTGTCATTCTTTGCCCCTTTCGTGTCTAAGAGGGTTATCGGAGGAATTGGGCGGCGAATTGAGATGACAGCCCTAAATGTCTGAAAAATATTGACTTTTAGAGAAGAACATTGCGCACGGTGAGGAGAGTTGGCTTGAAAAGTGAGTGAACCAACTTCCGATTGATGTTGATTTCAAAGTCTCTGTGTCGGTAGTGGCGAATGCTGTCATTATAAAGGTAACGAAATGGGATGCTGGGCTTTTTAAAGGGAGGGGCAGCTCCTTGCGGCACCTCGGGAAGCGCTATCATGAAAGTTTCGAGGTCGAAGGTCGTGGCTCCTTCTCCGCCGAAAGGAGAAACTACTGGAAATCCGGCTTCTGTGAGGGTGCTGGCAAAGATGTCGTTAATAACCCGGGCACTTTGATTGATGTTGTTTCGGGCTATGAGAGGCATATCCAGCACGGCAAAACCTCCTGCGTTGAGGTTTCGACGCACGAAGGAATAGAACTCAAGACTGTAGAGCCGGCTCAAATCGAAACTGAAGGGGTAGGGGAAGTCAATAAAGATCGCGTCGTATTGGCCGGTGTTGCGTTTGAGGTAGGTGAACGCATCATCCTGCACGAGTGTAACTTTTGGGTTGAGAAGGGAATTTTTGTTGAGATTCGTAAATGCAGGATGAGTTTTTGCAAGGGAGATCATCATGGGATCGAGCTCAACCTGGGTGATGCTCTTCACTCCCTCGTAACGCAACAATTCACGTGTAGCAAGGCCATCTCCCGCCCCAAGAATGAGTATCTTTTCGGGAACCTTTGCCATGAGCCCGATGGGGTAGTGAACAAAGAATTCGTGGTAGAGGGCCTCGTGCTGCGAAGCAATTTGGAAGTGGCGATCGATGTAGAGCGTGAAGGGAACACCGGGCAATAAGCGGTTGGCTGCGGTCTCAAGCCTTGGAGGTCGCACCATGTGAAGTGTTTGGTAGGGTGAGCGCTCAACCAATACGGGGTTGAAGTTCTTTAAGTTCGCGCGGGTGGGAGCCTGAAAGTCAGAGTTGTTCTTCGCGTCGAGAACACTGATGTAGTAGGTTGCCTTCAAGGCAAGTTGCTCTGCCGAAGAAAGGTTCACCCCCACAAGGGCAGAGATTCCCAGGGCTGTGAGAGCTGCAGGTGCAGAAAGCTTCGGCGCTTCAAAGAGCGCAAGTAAAACCACAGCTCCTGCAAAGTTCGCCATCGCGGTGATCCAGGCCGCCTCTCCAAGGGTGAAGAATGGCGTGAGAACGTAGAGAAACAAGAGAGTGCCACCAAGGGTCCCAAGATAGTTCACGCCAAGAATACGTGTTTCGGGATCGATGTTTTGTCGCCGACCACTTTCGTAAAGGCGAGCGAGCAGCGGGATCTCAAAGCCCGAGAGCACCCCAATGGCAAAACAAGCCATTTGGCCAATGAAGATGGTGATGTCAACTGGATGAATGGGAGTGTCTTGCGTGAGAGAGACGATCTCGGGAAGCATCTCAAGCCTGAGCCAAGTGTGGATACTCCAAACGAAGAAAACGGCAGCGCTACCCAAAACCACAAGAGCAAGTTCAATGATCAAGAGGAGTGTGGCGGGGTGCAGGTTGGTGCGGCCGCGACCTAAGGTGCGTTCTGCCAGGAGTGTGCCCACGCCCAAAGCCGCCACGTAAATGGCGATGGTGAGGCTGTGCCACACTATTTCTCGGTCACTCATCACCGCAAAGAGCCGAGCCAGCAGCAGTTCATAGGTGATGGAGCACATGGAAAAGAGAAAGACAAGCACCAAGAGGGCAGCGGGGCGACGACCTGTTGTGGAGGTTTCTGCACTTGCTTGTGATGAGATGCCCGTTTTCCTCCCACTGAGCTAAATGTCACGCAGGAGGCTTTGCAGTCTCCTGACAACCGGAGTTCATTCTAATGGCTCAATGCACTTTGTGGAATGTGGGTGTCAGAGCGACGAGGGCGGAAGTGCGTAAAATGCAGGTTTGTCAGCTTTGATAAAGCCTTCTCCAGGGGCTGTTTCGCCGTCTACGGACAAAACGATGCTTTGCCCTTTGATCCATCTGTGGATCGGCACGGTTCCCTTAACCTGTTGGGTGAGTCCGTAGAATGTGTCGAGCTCGCTGGTGCAAGCACCGTTGGAGAGATCTCCTAAGACCACCTCTTTCTCACTGCCGTTTGAGGGAACAGACTCATGACAGATGGAAACCGAGGTCAAGATGCTTTGAAGCACAGCAGAGGGGCTCTCGGGAAGCTCTATGCTCCGAAACGCCACGTTGTTGAAGCTGCGATAGCCGGCCGAATAGGCGTGGGTCTGCAAATGCGAGCAGAGTGAGTCAGACAAAGAGGGCTTGCAGGAATCTGAGCGGATGCTGAGAATGGCATTGGCCTGATCGGTGGCTCCCTCAGGCGTCCAGAGATACACAGCCTGAGGAATCAGGCAGGAACCATCGCTCAGCTGTGCGGAGTCGGGGCAGGTGGCTTGTGAGTGACGGTCGCTCACCACGGTCGTTGGAGCGCCGATTTTGGTGACCTGCCCATCTTGAATGCGGGTCACTTCGCTGGTTTCATCGGGGTCGACGGGGTCTGCCAGAGCCGAAGTGCCATCCCCAATGACCTTGATGTCTTGCCCCACGATTTCTGGCGCTGTGTAGCCCTGAAGCTCTCGTGCTGGTGGGGGTGGAGGCGGTGCGGGCACGGCCTCGGCTTCGCTCTTGTTTCCGCCACCTTTGAAGCTGTTGCCCTTGCCACAGGCCAACGACCCCAGAAGGAGGGCAGCTACTAGGGGCAAGGAAACAGGAAACGGTAGGCCTCGAGACAAAGAAAGGAGCTTCATAGGTTCCCCCTGCGGTCGTCTGGGTCATCACAACTCGCCGATCCAATTTGAGACTTTGAACTTGCGAGCCCAGTGCAGGTGCCACCTGTGTCGTTGGAGCTACCCTGGGCCTGGGCTTCGGGTTGGGTTCCGAAGTCCATGTTGTTCAGCGTGTCATTGGCTTTCTGCTGGGCCGCCGAGCTGTCGCGAACGCGGTTTGTGAGGTCCTCACCAACCTCGGATTTCTTCACGCCAGAGGCGTCATCGGGCTCAATGCTGCCTCCTTGGTCAGCCGCCGTTGCCGGGCTGCGGTGAACGGTTTGACCTGCAGCGTCGGAGTCAGAAGCATCTGTGTTTTTGCCCTGGAAGTTTTTTGGAGGGTTGCAGGGAGTGGCATTCTCAGACTGTGTCTGCTCTTTCTGTTTTTGCCGATCCGTTTCCGCCTGATCTTTGTCAAAGTCTTGGTACTTGTTGGCGTGCTTGTCTTGGAGATCTTTGTTTTCTGCGCGGCAATCCACACCCTGGCACACATCTTTGGTGATGTTGTCCAGTTGCTTGAAGAAGGAGGGTTTGCAAACACCTGAATCGTCGCGTTTGTGACTTGCCTTACACTGGCAAGTTCCGTTCACAGCTTCTTCGTTGTCTCCGGTGCACATGGTTTGGTAGGTGCATTCATTGGTGTCGGGGCTGCGCTCAAAGCCATTGCGACAGGTGCACTCTCCGTTCACATTGTTGATATTGGGTCCGGCACACATATCTGTGCTTGCGTCATCGACGAGGGCCAGAGCTGCTCCGGTTTGGGTGGGGTTGTATGTTGCGTCTTCCACGAAGGTGGGGCAGTCGTCGAGCTTAACAGTCGCTTTGGTCGTTTTAGAGCCTGCACTTTCACCACAGGCTGTAAACAAGAGGGCTGCGAGGGCAATCCAACTCGAAATGAGCCAACCCAGCTTCTGATTGTTCAAAATTGGTTTCGCCCCTGATTTCATTCCATCGTCTCCCGAATCAAATTCTCTCTCTTATCGACTGATCAGTGTTTGTGTCTGGTTTCCCTTGCGCGGTGTGTCTTCACACGCCTTGTTGCCAAAGCTGCCCGATTGGAGACCCTCGCAACCCTCTGTGGTTTGCCCCTTCACTTCTGTGGTGGGCTGTTGCGGATCGTCGGCAGGTTGGGTGGCTTTCACAATAGAATCGGCCAGCTGCTTCGTGTCTACTGGAGTCACCTTTTTGTTGTTCTCAACGGTGCTGCCAAAGTCGCTTGGTGCCCGAGACTCTGCCCCGTGGCGGGTGACCTCGGTTCCGTTTTGTTGCGAAGCAGGGCGTGCTCTGGTGAAGCCTGTGTTCACTGCAGTTGGTGTGCAGGGTGTGGCACTGACCGCAGTTTGGTTGGCATCTTCAGCTTTTTTCAAGGCCTCGTC
>JANQPW010000769.1 GCA_028285285.1 Silvanigrellales bacterium | reverse complement strand
ACCAAACGAAAGGGAGCCCCCGCACGGGGCCACAATCATTCGTTCTGGGGGCACCGGCACCAAGGCTCCGTAGCTTCGATCATATTCCTCATCGCCATAGACCGCCCGGGCGCCTGCCTCCAAACGGGAGGGGTCCCGCATGTGAGCTGCCCCCTTGGGGTGAACCACCAGCTGGGCCTGTGGCAGCGCAGACTCCAGCAGATAACCCGCACCACCCGCGTGATCGAGGTGCACGTGAGTCACAAACACATGACTCACCGCCGTCGGCGCCACATCATTTTGTTCCAGTGCTTTCAAAATCCGTGGGGCGTTGGCCCGTGCGCCCACATCAACCAACGCGCAGCTCCCGTCTTCGGCCAAAAGCAGGTGACAAGATGCAAAATGGGGTCGGTACAGACCCAAATCAACCGTGATGATCTTCAATTAGTTCTCCACCGACTTCAAGGGTCCGTTCACAACGGCTTCCACAGAAAACTCTCGAGCGTCAACCCCCAAGCACAAGCCTTTGATGCGCTCGAGATGCGGCTTCGCTGCCTCATCTTCCATAAAAGCCAAATATTCGCCTCTGTCTTTCCAGGTTTCGTACACGAGCACCTGCAAACAGTTGGCACTGAGGTGAAGCAGCGACGAACGAAAGCTCACTGACTTCTTCAGATGTTGTTCCGCAAACTGACGGAGTGCGGCCACCAGATCGTAACCTTTTTCGGCCGACTCCACGTTGTAGGTCGCCACCAGAGTGAAGTCATCGGCCTCAGCAGAAAGGAGGCGACTTTCCCCGTTGGTTCGTGGGTGTGATGGATTCAACTTTTCCCTCCTCACGAGGCATGATCAAAAAGAGCATCCACAAACGCAGGAGCGTCGAAAGGCTGAAGATCCTCAACAGCTTCGCCCACTCCCACAAATCGGATGGGCAACCCCAGATCGCCAGCTATGGCCAGGGCCACACCCCCTTTGGCCGTGCCATCCAGTTTGGTCACCACCAGGCCATCGACCTTCACCGCCTGCAGGAACGTTTTGGCCTGTTGAATGGCATTTTGGCCTGTGGTGGCATCAACCACCAACAACACTTCGTGAGGGGCTCCCGGCAAAGCTTTGTCCATCACCCTCCTCACTTTTGCCAACTCTTCCATGAGATCAGCCCGGTTGTGGAGCCGCCCCGCTGTGTCCACAAAACAAACGGTGGCCGAATCATGCTCCACCTCAGAAGCCTTT
>JANQPW010000836.1 GCA_028285285.1 Silvanigrellales bacterium | reverse complement strand
TTGTCGTCTTCAACACGTGAATTTCCCACAGAGACTCCCTGAGCCTTAAGGAATGAGTATGACATGGCTCCACCGATGATGATGTGGTTGGCGAGGTGGGTGAACTTCTGGAGCACGGCAATTTTGTCAGACACCTTTGAGCCACCAAAAACAGCCACCACAGGTGCTTCTGGTTGGGAAAAAGCTCCTTCCAAATAGTTGATTTCCTTTTCAATTAAGAGGCCAGCAGCGCGATGAGGGAGCGGGAACTGTCGGGCCACTGCTTCCACTGAGGCGTCTCCCCGGTGGGAGGTTCCAAAAGCATCGTTCACGTATCGCGTGGCAAAACGGCTCAGCTCCTTGGCAAAGGTCTCATCACCTTTCTTTTCTTCTTTCCAGAAGCGGAGGTTTTCAAACAGAGCCATCTGTCCTGGTTTGAGTTCAGAAATAATGCGGTCAGCTGCGGCATCGAGCGGATCTGCAATGAGCACCACCTCAAGACCACTGAGCTCCGCAAGGCGAGCACCCACGGGCTCCAGCGAAAGCTCTGGCTCAAACCCGTCTCCCTTGGGTCGTCCAAGGTGAGAGCAAGCCACGATGCGGGCATTTTTGTCTGCAAGCCAGCGCAGGGTGGGCAGGCCCGCTTTGATGCGAGTGTCGTCTTGGGCGGCTCCGTTTTTCAATGGCACATTGAGATCGAGACGCAGAAAAACGGTTTCCGGCTTCTCAGGGTCGAGGGGCAAGTTCTGTAGGGTGCGCAGTGGGGCAGCCATGTGGGAAACTCCTTGATTGGTTCATGCAGCTGCCCGCGTGAATCGCGGGGCCTGCGAGCCCAGAAGTGATCAACTAGGGGAGACTTTCCAACACAAAACCGGTAGATGTCAACCGAGGTCTGGCCACGCAACGGTGCCTGAGATTCGCCACACAATGTGGGCTGTTGAGGCCAATAACGAAGTCATACAGGAAGAGGGGTGTCATGAGTTCTTTGCTTCTTCAAGCGGCGCGTGGTGAAAAAACCACCCGCCCTCCCATTTGGATGATGCGTCAAGCAGGCCGCTTTTTGCCTGAGTACATGGCCATTCGCAACGCTTCTGACACCCTCACGATGTTTCGCACTCCAAAGGTTGCTGCTGAGATCACGCTTCAGCCGCTGAAGCGCTTTGCTATGGATGCAGCCATCATTTACGCAGACATTCTTCTCATTCCAGATGCGCTGGGAATGGGTTTGTCTTTTGTGGCCGGGGAGGGCCCCCGCTTTGCTCAAACCGTGCGCGACCAGAGTGATTTGGACAGAAT